>NZ_JBVJMN010000036.1:0-83794 GCF_055584185.1 Streptomyces sp. NPDC104202
GCACCCCGCCCCCCCCCCCCCCCCCCTCTCCCCCCCCCCCCCGCACCCCCCCCCCCCCCCCCCCCCCCCCCCCCCCCCCCCCCCCCGCCCCCCCCCCCCCCCCCCCCGCTCGTCTGCCAGGAGCGCCCTCAGCCCTTCTCCAGGACGGCCAGGTCGGCCGGGTCGACGCCGCCGAAGCGGCGGTCGCGCTGGGCGTACTCGATGCAGGCGCGCCACAGGTCGCGGCGGTCGAAGTCGGGCCACAGCACGTCCTGGAAGACCATCTCGGCGTAGGCGCTCTGCCAGATCAGGTAGTTGGAGGTGCGCTGCTCCCCGCTGGGCCGCAGGAAGAGGTCGACGTCCGGCATGTCCGGGTAGTACAGGTACTTCTGGATGGTCTTCTCGGTGATCTTCGCCGGGTCGAGGCGTCCCGCCTTCACGTCCTCGGCCAGCGCCTGCGCCGCGTCCGTCAGCTCCGCGCGGCCGCCGTAGTTCATGCAGAAGTACAGCGTGAGCCTGGTGTTGTCCTTGGTCTGCTCCTGGGCGACCTGGAGCTCCTTGGCCACGGACTTCCACAGCTTCGGCATCCGGCCCACCCAGCGGACCCGGATGCCGAGCTCGTCGAGCTGGTCGCGGGTCTTGCGGATGAAGTCGCGGTTGAAGTTCATCAGGAAGCGCACCTCTTCGGGCGACCGCTTCCAGTTCTCGGTGGAGAAGGCGTACAGCGAGATCGCCCCCACCCCCATCTCGATCGCACCCTGCAGCACGTCGAGCACCTGCTCGGCACCGACCTTGTGCCCCTCGGTACGCGGCAGCCCGCGCTCCTTGGCCCACCGGCCGTTGCCGTCCATCACGATCGCGACGTGCTCGGGGACGAGCTCCGACTGGAGCTTCGGCGGGCGGGCGCCCGACGGGTGCGGCTCGGGGGTCCGGTACTCCCGGCGCTGGCGCCCGAGCAGTCGTGCGATGGCCATGGCGATGGATCTCCTAGTTCTTCTCTACGTACCGCAGGGAGCGCAGGCCGCGCTCCAGGTGCCAGTGCAGATAGGCGGACACGAGTCCGCTGCCCTCCCTGACGTGACGCGGCTCGCACGCGTCCGCCGTCGCCCAGTCTCCGGTGAGGAGCGCGCTGAGCAGGCCGATGGCCTCCGCAGAGGGTACGACGCTTCCGGGGACGCGGCAGTCGCCGCAGATGACGCCGCCGGCCGCGACCGAGAAGAACCGGTTCGGGCCGTGGATCCCGCACTTCGCGCAGTCCTCGAAGCTCGGCGCGTAGCCGTTGACGGCCAGGGAGCGGAGCAGGAAGGCGTCGAGGATCAGATGGGGGGCGTGCTCGCCGCGGGCGAGCGTCCGCAGGCCGCCGACGAGCAGCAGGTACTGCTGGACCGCGGGCTCGCCCTCGTGGTCGGTGAAGCGCTCCGCCGTCTCCAGCATGGCCGTGCCGGCCGTGTAGCGGGCGTAGTCGGTGACGATGCCGCTGCCGTACGCGGCGATGGTCTCGCTCTGGGTGCAGAGCGGCAGGCCGCGTCCGACCAGGTCGCTCCCCCGCGCGAAGAACTGCACGTCGACGTGGGAGAAGGGTTCGAGGCGCGCCCCGAACTTCGACTTCGTCCGGCGCACGCCGCGCGCGACGGCGCGCACGCGGCCGTGACCGCGCGTGAGGAGCGTGATGATGCGGTCCGCTTCGCCCAGCTTCTGGGTGCGCAGCACGATGCCGTCGTCGCGGAACAGACTCATGCGCCCCATTCTCGCGTACGCCACGGACAGCCGGGCCCGGGGCGGGGTGTCCGTCCGCGGGGAGACGCAGGTCACATGCGTCCGTGTCACAGGGCTCCCGGCCGTCTCGTCTCAGGGGTGTAGCGAGCGACCGACACACTCACGAAGGAGCACCCCATGGACGCGCGTCTGAACCTCTTCACGAACCCGGTCTTCGGCAAGTCGTTCAAGCACCTCATGGCGGCGGGCAAGGCGGTCAAGGAGTCCACGGTCCCCGCCGCGACCCAGGAGCTGGTGGCCCTGCGCGTGAGCCAGATCAACGGCTGCGCCGTCTGCATCGACATGCACACCAAGGAAGCGGCCCACGCCGGCGAGACCGCGGTACGGATCAACCTGGTCGCGGCGTGGCGCGAGGCGACCGTCTACACCGAGGCCGAGCGCGCCGCGCTGGAACTCGCCGAGGAGGGCACCCGCATCGCCGACGGCACCGGCGTCGGCGACGCCGTCTGGGAGCGGGCCGCCCTCCACTACGACGAGGAGCAGCTCGCCGCCCTCGTCCTCCACATCGGCTTCATGAACCTGGCGAACCGCCTGAACGCCATCACCCGGCAGCCGGCCGGCGACTACGTTCCCGGACGGTTCCACTGATCCGAGCGACGCACACCGACAGGAAGGAAGCGCCCATGAGCAAGGTCGAGGAGTTCGAGGAGCTGCGCCCGCTGCTCTTCTCCATCGCCTACCGCATCCTCGGCAGCGTCGGCGAGGCCGAGGACGCCGTCCAGGAGACCTGGCTCCGCTTCGACGCCTCGCCGACCCGCCCCGCCTCCGTCAAGGCGTTCCTGTCGACCACGATCACCCGCCTCTCGATCGACGTCCTGCGCTCCGCGCGGGTCCGCCGCGAGGAGTACGTCGGCCCCTGGTTCCCCGAACCGCTCCTCAGCGACCCCTACCAGGACCCGGCGCGGTCGGCCGAGCTCGCCGACTCCGTCTCCATGGCCGCCCTGCTCCTCCTGGAACGCCTCAGCCCCCTCGAACGGGCCGTCTTTCTGCTCCGCGAGGTCTTCGCCTTCGACTACGAGGACGTCGCGGAGGCCGTCGGCCGCTCGGAGGCCGCCTGCCGCCAGCTCCTCGTCCGCGCCCGGCGCCACATGCACGACGGCCGCCCCCGCTTCGCCGCCGACCGCGAGGAGCGCCGGGAGCTCGCCGCCCGCTTCTTCGGCGCCCTGGAGAACGGCGACCTCGGCGGCCTCCAGGACCTGCTCTCCGTCGACGTCCGCCTCGTCGGCGACGGCGGCGGCAAGTCCCCCCAGCTCGCCCGCGCCGTCGTCGGCGCGGAGAACGTCGCCCGGCTCCTCACCTCACTGCTCCCCTGGCTGGCCCGCATCGACGTCACGTGCGAGCCCTGCGAGGTCAACGGCCAGCCCGGCGCCCTCTACCGCGACCGCGACGGCCGGATCGTCCAGGCCCTCGCCCTCGACGTCCTCGACGGACGCGTCCAGACCATCCGCGCCGTCACCAACCCCGACAAGCTCGGCCACCTCGGCCCCGTCGCCGACGCCTGGGCCCTCAATCGCGAACTCAAGGAGGCCCGCCGCCAGGCCCGCTGACCCGGCCGCGGTCACCGGCCGGCGAGCTCCCTCCGTGCGCGCCGGCCCGCGGGCGCCCTCAGGGCACCTCGCCCCTGCTCCGCGCGTTCGCGTGCGCCGTCGCCGCGCTCAGCCGCTCCGACGACGTCGCCTCCCGCACCCCGTCCGGCTCCACGTCCCACTCGCGCCCGCCCCCCAGCGGGCGCACCTGCACGTAGGGCCCCTCGTGCCCCATCACCCTCCCGACCCGTCCCGTGCGGATCTCGACGACGTACGACCCGATGGGCAGCGTCATGAGCGACTCTCCTCCCTCGGCAGTACGGCGGCGGCGAGGAGCCGGGCCGTTTCCACCGTGCAGCATCCCAATTCCACGAGCGGCCGCGGAGGCTCGGCCGCGAGCGTGACGACGTCGAGCCCCAGCGAAGGGAGCGTGATTCCCGCTCTCGCCAGTGCCTCCCGCAATTCCGTCACCGCCTCTTGTGCCGCTCCGACCGCCCCCGTGGTCGTCTTCGTGATGTCTTCCTTCACCAACGTATGCCTTTCTGAATCCATTTCCCGCTTCGCCTCTCCAGACTGACGGCACATCCGTAGAATCGGCAGCCGCCCGGCTCCGACAACTGCGGCGTAGCGTGCGGGAGTTAATCCATGGCCAGAAGCAAGCAGCAGGACGCCTGGGAGTTCTTCGGCGAGGTGCTCAAGGAACGCCGCGAAGGCGCCCGCCTCTCCCAGGGCGAGCTGGGCAGACGCGTGTTCGTATCCGGCGCCTACATCGGCCTGTTCGAGCAGGGAATTCGAAAGCCGCAGCTGGACGTGGCACAGCGAATCGACGACGTCCTACAAACCGGTGGTATTTTCGAACGCACGTGGCGGAAACTCATCGACAACTCGCCGTACGCGTCTTATTTCCAGGCCGCCGCCGAACTGGAGGACATGGCCACGAAGATCTGCGAGTTCGAGTCGACGGCCGTTCCGGGACTGCTCCAGACGCCCGCCTACGCTCGGTCGGTCGTGCGCGCGAGCAATCCGCTCGCCACCGACGAGTACGTCGACGACACGGTCAAGGGACGACTGGACCGTTCCGCGATCCTTGCGGACGCCACCCGGCCCGTGTACTGGGTGATCCTGCACGAGACCGCGCTGCGCATCCCCGTGGGCGGAGCCGCCGTCATGGCCGAACAGCTGGACCACCTCGCGACACAGGCCCGGAGGCGCGTGGCCCTCATCCAGGTGCTCCCGTTCGCCGCAGGCGCCTACCCACAGATGGGCAAACCGCTGAAGCTCATGGAGTTCGAGGACGCTCCCCCAACGGCCTATACAGAGGCGGTGTATTCGGGCAACCTCCTCGACGATCCGGCAGTGGTGAAGCGGGCACAGGCCACCTACGATCTGCTCAGGGCCGCCGCTCTGTCGCCGGAAGCGTCCCTGCCTCTCATCGAGTCGGCGGCGGAGGACCACAGACGATGCGCGCGTACGACCTGAGCAACGCCCGTTGGCGCAAGAGCTCCTACAGCGACGGCGACGGCGGCAACTGCGTCGAGGTCACGCGCGACGTTCCCGGCATCGTCCCCGTGCGGGACACCAAGGTCGCCGAGGGTCCCGTGGTCGTCGTGACCGCCGCCGCCTGGTCCGTGTTCGTCGCCGGCCTCGCGAGATGACGACGGCGGCGGCCGCCGCGCCCCGGCACGGTGGGGGCAGGGCCGGGACGGCCGTGCTCGCCGGTCTCGGATGGGTCGTCGTGCCGGCGGTGACGGCGGGCGTGGCGGGCGGCTGGGGGTACGGGGCGCTGATCGTCCTGCCCGCGGTGTTCGCCCTGTTCGGGGCCGGGATCGCGTACGCGGTCGGGGAGTCGCTCCGCGAGTCGTGGTACATCCCGGAGCGCGGGGTCACGGTGGTGGCGGAGTTCGACCACTACACCGACACCGCGAGGGCGTACCGGTACGTGGACACGACCGGGACGGCGCACGTGTACACCGCGAGGACCGGGGGCGACCGGGTGGTCGTGAGCTATCTGCCCCGGGCGCCGCACCACGCGGTCGTCGCGTCGTCGACCGGCGAGCGGATCCGGCTGGCCTTCACGGCGCTGGTCGGCACGGTCATGGGCGCTGCGGGGGTCGTGGGGGTCGCGGTCCTCGCGGTGCAGGCGTTCGCGGGGTGATCGGGGAGGCGTCATGCCTTCCGGGGCCGCCGCGTCCCCCTCTACGATCACGCCCATGTCGATCACCTCGCCCATACCCGTCCTCCACGCCGGCGCGGACACCGTCGTGCGGCCCGAGGGCGAGGCGCTGCTCGTCCGCCGGCCGCACGAGCAGGCGCTCATCCCGCTGCGGGCGGTCGCCCGGGTGCTGGCCGAGGGACGGACGGTCACGATCGAGCTGACGTCCGCGCCGGGGTCGGAGCGGACGCACGTGCACCGGGTGTGGGACGTGGTGGACGAGGCGGCGGCCACGGCCTTCGCGGCGGCGGTGAACGCGGCGCTGCCGGAGCGGGCGGACGCGGTCGACGGCGCGGACCTCGTCACGGGCGAGCGGCTGTACCAGCCGAGCTACCGGAACTGGCTGCGGCGGGTGAAGCGCGGCACGCTGATCGCGACGCTGACGGTCGTCGCCCTGTGCGTGCTCGTGAGCGTCGCGGGGTACCCGGCCACCCTCATCGTGCTCATTCCGTTCGCCTGCGTCGGGGTGCCGGTGGTCGCGCTCGCGGCGGTGCTGGCGTACGACTACGCCGAGGAGCGGCACCTGCGGCGGCACGGCGTACGCACCGCGGCGATCCGGCTGCGGGACGAGGACGTGTACGTCTACACGGATCCCGCGGGCCTGGTGCGTTCGGTGCGGTCGCCCGTCCGGACCTGGGACATCCAGGCGGCCTACGATCCGCGGGACCCCGGACGGGTCGTGCCGCTGCGGGCGCGGTCGCGCCGGGTCAGGAACGCCGTCGGGGTGCTGGCCGTCCTCCTCGTCGGCCTCCTCTTCACGGGGGCGGCCCTGGGGTCGGTCGTCGCGGCCTTCTTCTTCGGCAGCTTCGACACCCTGTCGTGACGGCCCTGCCGACGGTCACACAGGCACACTTATGGAAGCCATAAGTCCGTCTTATGAGCTCATAGACCGGGGCCGGGTACCATTTCTCGAGCGTCATTATTTAGGGTGACCTAAGTGTCGGCGGCTTCGCCGCCACGTCGCTTGCGAAGGGAACCTGACATGCCCCGCCCCCTCCGGGTCGCGATCGTCGGCGCCGGCCCCGCCGGAATCTACGCCGCCGATGCGCTGCTGAAGTCCGACGCCGCCGCCGAGCCGGGTGTGTCCATCGACCTCTTCGAGCGGATGCCCGCGCCCTTCGGCCTCATCCGCTACGGCGTCGCCCCGGACCACCCGCGCATCAAGGGCATCATCACCGCCCTCCACCAGGTCCTCGACAAGCCGCAGGTGCGCCTCTTCGGCAACGTCGACTACGGCACCGACATCCACCTCGACGACCTGCGCGCCTTCTACGACGCCGTGGTCTTCTCCACCGGCGCCATGGCCGACCGCGAGCTCCGCATCCCCGGCGTCGAGCTCGACGGCTCCTACGGCGCCGCCGACTTCGCCTCCTGGTACGACGGCCACCCCGACGTCCCGCGCACCTGGCCGCTGCACGCCGAGAAGGTCGCCGTCCTCGGCGTCGGCAACGTCGCCCTCGACGTCGCCCGCATCCTCGCCAAGACCGCCGAGGAGCTGCTGCCCACCGAGATCCCGCCGAACGTCCACGAGGGCCTCCAGGCCAACAAGGCCGTCGAGATCCACGTCTTCGGCCGCCGCGGCCCCGCCCAGGCCAAGTTCAGCCCCATGGAGCTGCGCGAGCTGGACCACTCCCCCACCATCGAGGTCATCGTCAACCCCGAGGACATCGACTACGACGAGGGCTCGATCGCCGAGCGGCGGAAGAACAAGCAGACCGACATGGTCGCCAAGACGCTGGAGAACTGGGCGATCCGCGACGTCGGCGAGCGCCCGCACAAGCTGTTCCTGCACTTCTTCGAGTCGCCCGTGGAGATCCTCGGCGAGGACGGCAAGGTCGTCGGCCTGCGGACCGAGCGCACCGAGCTCGACGGCACCGGCAACGTCACGGGCACCGGCACGACCACCGACTGGGACGTCACCGCCGTCTACCGCGCCGTCGGTTACCTCTCCGACGAGCTGCCCAAGCTCCCCTGGGACACCGCCAGCGGCACCGTGCCCGACGAGGGCGGCCGGGTGATCGAGGAGACCGGCGAGCACATGGCCTCCACCTACTGCACCGGCTGGATCCGCCGCGGTCCCGTCGGCCTCATCGGCCACACCAAGGGCGACGCCAACGAGACCGTGGCGAACCTCCTGGACGACTTCGCGAACGGCCGCCTGCTCACCCCCGACACCCCGCAGGAGGACGCCGTCGTGTCCTTCCTGGAGGAGAAGGGCCTCACGTACACGACGTGGGAGGGCTGGTACGCCCTGGACGCCGCCGAGAAGGCGCTCGGCGAGCCGCAGGGCCGCGAGCGGGTCAAGCTCGTCGAGCGTGAGGACATGCTGCGCGCCAGCGGCGCCCTCCGGTAGCCGGACCCCCGAGGGCCCCCGCGACCACCCCGGTCGCGGGGGCCCTCGCCCCTTCCCGGTCCTACCCTGAAAGGACCGGGAAGAGGTGAGGCCCCATGTCCGCACCCGCGCTCCACACCGCCGACGGGACCGCCGGTGCCGACCCGGTCGAGCGGGCCCGGGACGCCGCCGCCCGGGAGTCCTGGCCGGAGGCGTACGCGCTGCTGCGCGCCCACGACCGGCACCCCTCCCCGGCGCTGACCGCCGACGACCTCTCCGTGCTCGCCGACGCCGCCTGGTGGTCGGGCCGCGTCGACGAGTCCGTCACCGCCCGGCTCCGCGCCCACGCCGGATACCTCGCGGCCGGCGACCACCGGCGCGCCGGGCTCGCCTCCTGGTGGCTGCACTACGAGTACCGGGGCCTGGGGCGTCCCGCCGCCGCCTCCGGGTGGCTCCACCGGGCCCGGCACCACCTCGCCGACCTGCCGCCCTGCCCCGAGCAGTGCTTCCTCGCCTGGGCGGACGCCGAGGAGGCCGAACAGCACGGCGACCCGGCGGCGGCCCTCGCCGCCACCCACCGCATGACCCGCCTCGCGCTCCGCTCCGGCAGCCCCGACCTGCTCGCCCTCAGCCGCCAGGCCGAGTCCGCCGTCCTGCTCGCCCAGGGCCGCCGCGCCGAGGCCCTCGCCCTCCTCGACGACGCCATGTGCGCGGTCTGCGCCGGCGAGCTCACCGGCATGTTCACGGGCTGGCTCTACTGCCTCGCCCTCACCCAGTGCCTGGAGGCCGCCGACTTCGGCCGCGCCGTGGAGTGGACGAACGCGGCGATGGAGTGGTGCGCGCCGCCCTGGTCGGGCCGGCCCACGGCCTCCCCCGGGACGGGCGGCCCCCTCCCCATGGCCGTCTCCTCCGGCGAGAACCCCTTCCGGGGCGTCTGCCGGGCCCACCGCGTCCGGGTGCTCGACCTGCTCGGTTCCTGGGAGCTCGTGGAGGAGGAGGCCCGGATGGCGTGCCGGGAGGTGCCGGTGGACCGCCTTGAGTCGGCCGCGGCCGCGTACTACGCCGCCGGGGACGTGCAGCGGCGGCAGGGCAGGCTCGACGCGGCGGCGGAGTCGTACGCCCACGCGCACGAGCTGGGGCGGATCCCGCAGCCGGGGCTCGCACTGCTGCGCCTCGCGCAGGGCCGGGCCGACGCGGCGGTCGCGGGCGTCGCCCTCGCCCTCGCCTGCCAGAGCGACCCGCGCCACGACGTCCTGGGCCGCGCCCGGCTGCTCGCCGCCCGCACCGAGGTGGCCCTCGCCGTCCGGGACGCGGCCGGGGCCGCGGAGGCGGCGCGGGAGCTGGCCTCCCTCGCCGGGGACGTGCCCCTGCTGCGGGCGATGGCCGACACGGCGGAGGGCGCGGTCGCCCTCTCCGCGGGCCGGGCGGCCGCGGCGGTGCCCCTGCGCCGGGCGCTCGCCGGGTGGCTGGAGCTGCGGGTGCCGTACGAGGCGGCGCAGGTGCGGATGCTGCTCGCCGCGGCCTGCCGGGCGGCGTGTGACGAGGAGGCGGCCCGGCTGGAGCTGGCCGCCGCGCGCGCCGCGTTCGAGCGGCTCGGGGCCGCCCCGGACGCCCGGCGCGCGGCGGCGCTGCTCTCCGGCGGGGCGCGGCGACGGCTGCCGGGCGGGCTGACCGCCCGGGAGGCCGAGGTGCTGAGGCTGGTCGCCACCGGCGGCACCGACCGCGACATCGCCCGGGCGCTGGTGATCAGCGAGCGCACCGTGGCACGGCACCTGAACCACATCTTCGCCCGGCTGGGCGTCGGCTCGCGCGCCGCCGCCACGGCGTACGCCTGCGCGCACGGCCTGGCCTGAACCGGCCGTGGGCCGTCCGGCCCATCCCCGGCCTGCCGCCGTCCGTGGGCGGTTCGGGCGATGCGGCCCCGCCGTCCGCCGGGCTGGACCGGGACCATGACCACCACGACCGCATCCCCGGACACGCTCCGCGGTGCCGTGCGCGGCACCGCCGTCACCCGCGGCGACCCGTCGTACGACGTCTCCCGCCGGGTCTGCAACGCCCTGCACGACCGCCGGCCGGCCGTCGTCATCCACGCCGTGGACGCCGGGCCATCGCGGTCCACACGGCGTATGGCGAGACGATGCCGTCGCCGGAGTCGGACACCGTGGTCTTCCCGGTCGTCGGGGCCTGCCACGAGGTGGGACCGGAGGAGACCGCCTTCGCCTCCCGGGACGCGGCCTTCTCGCACTCCTTCGGCGGCAGGAACTACGCCCGGCTGCGCGGGGTCAAGCGCCGGGACGACCCGGACAACCTGTTCCGGCTCAACCGGAACATCGTCCCCTGAGCGCGGCGGAGCCGGCCGCTACGGCACCGTCCGGGCGGAGGCGAGCAGGCGGACGGTGTCGTCGGGGGCGAACGCGAGGGCGTTGCCGACGGTCCCGAGGACCTCCATCTCGGCCGGGCTGTACGCCCCGTCGGCCAGCGCGATCCGCGCGGCCTGGAGCAGGATCGACTCCCGCCCGGAGGGGGCCAGGTGCGGGGTGAGGGGCTCCAGGGCCTCGTGGAGCTCGATCGCGAGGAGCGTCCCCTCGGGGTTCACCTCGGGCATGAACCGGCCGGTGTCGGCCTCCAGCGCCTCGACGAGGTCGACGAGCTGGACGGCCGTGCACTCGGCGAAGCCGGCGGACCGGACCGCGCTCACCGCCCGGTCGAGCACGGCCCGGGAGTCGGTGCCGCCGGCCGCGAGCACGGCGAGGGCGACGGTGTGCACGCCGTCCCGCAGCATCGCCGAGAAACGGCTGGTCGTCGGGTGGTCCAGGACCTCCGTGCCGAAGTGCGTGTGACAGGCCGCGCACTCGACCACGGGGCCCGTACAGCCGCGCGGCAGGACCGGGACGCCCAGGACGGCGAACCTGCGCCGGCCGGTGCGCCGCCGGTAGTTCCGGTCGCCCCCGCACTCCTCGCAGAAGAACTCGCCGTCCCCGACCGTGTTCCAGGAGGTGCGGATTCCGCAGACGCCCACTTTCCCACCACGTGAATTCCGGGCAGACCGCACACGCACCTCCTCAACGGCCCGGCTGCACTGCCGGCGTTGGCGTGATGTTAGCCACATCCTTGATGCGACGTCAGCACCCCGTCAGGAGTTCACCACGGACTTGGCCGAGACACGCCACCCCGCCGGGGCCTTCAGGAGGAGCGGCGGCGGCGCTTTCCGAAGGCCAGGAAGGCTCCGCCGACGGCCACGGCGGCCGCGGCGGCGCCGATCACCCCGGGGCCGATGGCCGAACCGGTCGTCGCGAGATCACCCTCCGGGGTGGCGGAGGGCGCCGGGGCGGTGGCCGGGGCCGTGGTGGCCCCTCCCGGGGTGGCGGGCGCGGACGGGGAGGCGGAGGTCTCCGGCGTCGCGGAGGCGCCGGGGGTCTCGCCGCCCTCGCTCGGGGTCGCCTCCGGGGTCGGCGGCGGCGTGGGGACGGGCTTCTCGGTCGGCTTCGGCTTCTCCGGGGGGACGACCGGGCCCGGCTCCGTGCCCGTGGGCAGGCAGCCGGTGAAGTTCATCCGGTGGGTCTCGGCGCCGGGGACGGTGAGCAGCTCCTCGGCGATGACGGAGCCGTTGACGTGCCCGGGGCCGACGTTCCTGCCGCCCATCTCGACGGTGGCGTTCGGCGCGAGGATGGTGCCGGGCCAGGAGGTGTAGTTCTTCTTCACGCTCTCGGCCTGCGGGAAGTTCCACAGCAGCTTGGCGCGGATCCGGCGGTACTCGTCGCGCGGCACGGCGTAGTCGTCGATGACGTCGCCGCCGCCGTCGAGGTTCTTGTAGTAGACGCCGTAGGTGGCCGAGGTGCTCATGTCGTACGAGGTGCCGAGCACGTTCACCAGGGTCGTGGAGCCGACCGGGACGTCCAGGGTGATCGCGCGGGCCTTCTCCAGGTCGGCGGCGTCGATCGCGAAGACGTTGAGCCGTGCGTCGGTGCCGGTGAGGAACAGGCCCTGGGAGCCGGCGGCGACCTCGCCGTTCGCCCGGAGGGCCGCCCAGCCGGTGGAGAGCGCGCGGAGGCTCTTGAACTCCCGCGCGAAGTCGACCGGGGAGCCGCCGGTCGCGACCTTGCCGCCGTCGACGCCGAAGCCCTGGCCGGGGGTGGAACGGTCGACGACCCCGGCGGCCACGCCGGTGCCGTGGTCGAGGACGACCTGGTTCGCGTAGAGGGTGCCGCCGACGACGAGGCTGTGGCCGCCGGGCAGCTTCGCGAGGTCGGCGGCGGTGAGCTCGTGGCCGATGGAGAAGCCGGAGCGCTGGGCCGGGTCGCCGAAGCGCGCGTCCCCGCCGACCGCGACCGCCCCCTCGGAGTCGGAGTGCCGGACGGAGTCCTTCTCGACGAACTCGGCGTAGAGACCGGCCGTGCCGAGCGGCTGCGTCACGCACTCCGCGGAGGTCGTGGCGGAAGCGGCGGGGGCCCAGGAGAGGGCGGCACCGGTCACCGCGAGAACGGCGGCCACGGCAGCGGTGGTGCGCATGCGGAACTCCAGGTCAGGAGGGGTGGGGAGGGGGCGCGTGGGGGGGATGTCCGAGGGGACGGGCCGACCTTCCGCCATTCCGCGATCTACCGTCAACTCACCGGATATCGCGCCGATTCCGGCATGTCGGAACGATCTTCCTTAAGCGAACCTGAAACCGTGACGCAGCTCACAGACGAGACCGCCCCGCGCCCTCCGGGAAGGGAGGGCGCGGGGCGGGCGCGGAGCCGGGTGGCGGTCAGCGGGCGGAGCGGTTGACCGCCGAGACGACCGCCTTGAGCGAGGCGCGGGTCGTGTTGGCGTCGATGCCGATGCCCCACAGGACCTGGCCGTCGATGGCGCACTCGATGTACGAGGCGGCCTGCGCGGAGGCGCCCTCGCTCATGGTGTGCTCCTGGTAGTCCAGCAGGCGGGCGTCCACGCCGATCGCCTGCAGCGCGGCGAAGAAGGCCGAGATCGGGCCGTTGCCGGAGCCGGTCAGCACGGTGTCGGCGCCGTCCACGACGGCCTCGACGGTCAGCGTGTCCGTGCCGTCGGTGTCGGAGGTGCTCTGGCCGGAGCGCAGCTGGATGCGGCCCCAGGCGTTGTCCGGGTTGGGCAGGTACTCGTCCTGGAAGACGGACCAGATCGCGGCCGGCGTGACCTCGCCCCCCTCGGTGTCGGTCTTCTGCTGGATGATCTTCGAGAACTCGATCTGCATCCGGCGGGGCAGGTCCAGCTTGTGGTCGTTCTTCAGGACGTACGCGATGCCGCCCTTGCCGGACTGCGAGTTGACCCGGATGACGGCCTCGTAGGAGCGGCCGACGTCCTTCGGGTCGATCGGCAGGTACGGCACCGCCCACTCGATCTCGTCGACGGTCTTGCCCGCGGCGGCCGCGTCGGCCTCCATCGCGTCGAAGCCCTTCTTGATGGCGTCCTGGTGGGAGCCGGAGAAGGCGGTGTAGACCAGGTCGCCCGCGTAGGGGTGGCGCGGGTGGACCTCCATCTGGTTGCAGTACTCGGAGGTGCGGCGGATCTCGTCGATCTGCGAGAAGTCGATCTGCGGGTCGACGCCCTGGCTGAACAGGTTCATGCCCAGGGTCACCAGGTCGACGTTGCCGGTGCGCTCGCCCTGCCCGAACAGGCAGCCCTCGATGCGGTCCGCGCCGGCCATGATCGCCAGCTCGGCCGCCGCGACCGCCGTACCGCGGTCGTTGTGCGGGTGGACCGACAGGCAGACGTGCTCGCGGCGGGTCAGGTTCCGGGACATCCACTCGAACCGGTCCGCGTGCGTGGACGGCGTCGAACGCTCCACGGTGGCGGGCAGGTTGAGGATGATCTCGCGGCCCGGGCCGGGCTGCCAGACGTCGCAGACCGCCTCGCAGACCTCCAGGGCGAAGTCCAGCTCGGTGTCGGTGAAGATCTCCGGGCTGTACTGGTAGCCGAAGGCCGTCTCCGGGCCCAGCAGCTTCTCCGCGTACTCCATGACCAGGCGGGTGCCGTCCACGGCGATCTGCTTGATCTGCTCCTTCGAGCCGCGGAAGACGACCCGGCGGAAGGTGGGGGCGGTGGCGTTGTACAGGTGGACGGTGGCGCGCCGGGCGCCGACCAGGGACTCCACGGTCCGCTCGATCAGGTCCTCGCGGGCCTGGGTCAGTACGGAGATGGTCACGTCGTCCGGGATCGCGCCGTCCTCGATGATGGAGCGCACGAACGCGAAGTCGGTCTCACCCGAGGACGGGAAGCCGACCTCGATCTCCTTGTAGCCCATGCGGACCAGCAGGTCGAACATCTCGCGCTTGCGGGCCGGCGACATCGGGTCGATCAGGGCCTGGTTGCCGTCGCGCAGGTCGGTGGAGAGCCAGCGCGGCGCCGTGGTGATCCGCTGCTCGGGCCAGGTGCGGTCGGGGATGGCCACGGCCTCGTACCGGCCGTACTTGTGGATCGGCATCCCGGACGGGCGCTGCGTGTGGGTCGCGGTGGTGAGGGGCGTCGGGCGGCTGACGAAAGGCGACTGGGACATTGCGTAGGGCTCCTCGGGGGTCCAACGGAGGGACGGCCGACTGTCGAACGCAACGCCAGTACCCGCGGGGAGGGGGTCGGCCTACGACTACAGGCCCTCGCCGCGGCAGCTAAGGAGAAGCAGCCCGAAACGCATGATGTGCGTCACCATAGCCCAGGTCCGTGGGGGCGGACGTCCTGTTCCAGTATGCGGGACGGCCTCCACGTCAAGCCCGAACAGTGACGCATCACTCCATTTCGCCAATCCTCGTCTCTCCTCGTGACAGTGGCATCACTCAGTGCCACATTGCAGGGATGACTCCCCAGACGTCCGTCTTCTGCTCGATCGTCCCGCCCCACCTCCTGGAGCACCTGGCCCGCTCCTCCAACGAGGCGGTCGCCGCCACCGCGCGCCGCACCCTCGTCGCCGACGCCGCCGCCCGCACCTTCCGGGTGCTGCCCCTGCCCGGCGCGGTGCCCACGCTCGCCCCGGGCGACGCCCAGCGCCCCCACCGCACCGTCCACGACTGCGGGCGCGGCACCGACCTGCCGGGGACCAAGGTGCGGGGCGAGGGGGACGAGGCGGTCGCCGACGCCACCGTCAACCGGGCGTACGCCGGCCTCGGCGCCACCTTCGACCTCTTCCTCCAGGCCTTCGGCCACGACTCGATCGACGGCTCGGGACTCCCCCTCGTCGCCTCCGTCCACTACGACGAGAACTACGGCAACGCCTTCTGGAACGGCGAGCAGATGGTGTTCGGCGACGGCGACGACGAGATCTTCCTCGACTTCACCCTCCCGGTGGACGTCATCGGCCACGAGCTCGCCCACGGCTTCACCCAGTACACGGCGAACCTGGAGTACTTCAGCCAGTCCGGCGCCCTCAACGAGTCGGTCTCCGACGTCTTCGGCTCCCTGGTGAAGCAGCACGCCCGCGGCCAGAGCGCGAGCGAGGCCGACTGGCTCATCGGCGAGGGCCTCTTCCACCCGAACGTGCAGGGGACGGCCCTGCGCTCCATGAAGGCCCCGGGCACCGCGTACGACGACGACGTCCTCGGCAAGGACCCGCAGCCCGGGCACATGGACGACTACGTCCGCACCGGCCGCGACAACGGAGGGGTGCACATCAACTCCGGCATCCCCAACCACGCCTTCTACCTGCTCGCCACCGAGCTCGGCGGCAACGCCTGGGAGCGCCCCGGGCAGATCTGGTACGACGTCATGACCGGCGGCGCCCTCACCCCCGAGGCCCGCTTCTCGGAGTTCGCGGCGGCGACGGTGGCGGCGGCCCGGGCCCGGTACGGCGACGGGGAGGAGATCCAGGCCGTCCTGAAGGCCTGGACCGCGGTGGGGGTGCCCACCGGCTGACGGCCTGGTAGACAGGGCCCATGCGGATTCGAGTGCGGCGCACGGGCGGCTTCGCGGGCATCGAGCGGTCGGCGGAGGTGGTGGTCGCGGACCCCGAGCTGGAGTCCCTGGCCGCCACCGTCCTCGCGGACGGCGACGGCCACGGCGACGCCCGGGGCGTCCCGGACGGCTTCTCCTACGAGATCACCGTCGACGGCACCACGGTGCACTGCCGCGACCCCCGGCTGACCGACGCCCAGCGGACCCTCGTCACGAGGGTCCTCAAGGAGGGCGCCTGAGCGGGCCCGGCTAGAAGCCGAGCTTGCGCAGCTGCTTCGGGTCGCGCTGCCAGTCCTTCGCCACCTTGACGTGGAGGTCGAGGAAGACGGGGGTGCCGAGCAGCGCCTCGATGTGCTTGCGGGACTTCATGCCGACCTCCTTGAGGCGGCTGCCCTTCGGGCCGATGATGATGCCCTTCTGGCTGGGGCGCTCGATGTAGACGTTGGCGTGGATGTCGAGCAGCGGCCGGTCCGCGGGGCGGTTCTCGCGCGGGATCATCTCCTCGACGACGACCGCGATGGAGTGCGGCAGCTCGTCCCGGACGCCTTCGAGGGCGGCCTCGCGGATCAGCTCGGCGACCATCACCTGCTCCGGCTCGTCCGTGAGGTCGCCCTCCGGGTAGAGCGGCGGGGACTCCGGCAGGAGCGGGACGAGGAGGTCGGCGACGAGCTGGACCTGCCGGTCGCCGACGGCCGAGACCGGGACGATCTCCGCCCACTCGAAGCCCAGCTCCTTGCCGAGCTGGTCGACGGCGATGAGCTGCTCGGCGAGGGTCTTGGAGTCGACCAGGTCGGTCTTGGTGATGATCGCGACCTTGGGGGTCTTCTTGATCCCGGCGAGCTCCTTGGCGATGAAGCGGTCGCCGGGGCCGAGCTTCTGGTCGGCGGGCAGGCAGAAGCCGATCACGTCGACCTCGGCCCAGGTGGTGCGCACGACGTCGTTGAGCCGCTCGCCCAGGAGGGTGCGCGGCTTGTGGAGACCGGGGGTGTCGACCAGGATCAGCTGGGCGTCCGGGCGGTGCACGATGCCGCGGACGGTGTGCCGGGTGGTCTGCGGCCGGTTGGAGGTGATGGCCACCTTCTGGCCGACCAGAGCGTTCGTGAGGGTGGACTTGCCCGCGTTGGGGCGGCCGACGAAGCAGGCGAAGCCGGCCCGGTGGACGGCTTCGGTTTCTTGGTTGCGAGCGCTCATGGGGGCCATTGTCCCCGATGAGCGCCCTCCTCACGTACTCAGTGCCCTGCGGCGCCGTATCCGCAGGCCGAAGAGGCCGGCGGCGGCGCCCACGGCGAGGACGGCGGCCGCGAGCCAGGGCAGGGCGAGGAAGGAGACCCGGCCGGTCTCCCGCACGTCCTTCGCGGTGGCCGTGAGGGTCACGTCGCCCCAGTCGAGCTGCGGGGAGCCCGTCCACCGCTCGGTGAGCCGGATCTTCTGGCGGGGCAGCAGCTCGGACGGGACCTCGGTCAGGTCGCGGTCGAGGAGGGTGCGGCCGAAGAGCCCCCGGGCCTTCAGGACGACCTTGGGGTTGAGCGTGACGTTGCCCCGGTTGTGCAGGGTGTACGAGACGACGGCGGTGCTCGTGCGGGTGCCGGGGACGAGCGGCCGGTCCTGGTCGAGGGTGACGTCCTCGACGCCGAGTGCCGCGAGCGTCGGCCCGCCGACCCGGAGGTAGAGGCGGGCGGCGACCGCGCGCTGCACGCCGACGGCGACGCTCCCCTTCCCGCCGGCGCTGATGCGCTCGTCGAGGGCGACGAGGGCGCCCGGGTGGTCGCCGGGGTCGGCGTCGGCGGGCACGGCGAGGGTGTAGGCCACGGTGACGGCCGAGCGGGGCGGGACGGTGATCCGGGTCCGCTCGGGCGTGATCCAGGCGCCGGCGCCGGTCTGCCGCTCCTGCCGGGTGCGGACGGCGAAGCCGCCGTCCCGGTCGGTGTTGTAGGCGTCGGCACCGTAGAGCCGGAAGGTGAGCGGGGCGGCGGTCTTGTTGGCGACGGTGACCCGGTCGGTGAGGGTCGCGCCGGGGGAGGCGGTCAGGAAGAAGTACGGGCGGCTGCCCAGGGTGGCGGCCGCCGGGTAGACGGCCCATTCGCCGTTCTCGGCGGCGCGCGCGTCCGGCACGGGGGCCAGCAGCGCGACGAGGACGCTCAGGAGGAGGACGTACAGCTTGCGCACGGTGCGGAACCCCCCGGGGTGCGGAGACGGAGCGGGCCGGCCGGGTGCGCGCCCGGCCCGCGGGCGGTCAGGAGAGCGTCAGCGTCAGCACGCCCGCGTACGCGCCGGGCGCGGTGAACGCCGGGACGTCGAGGGAGAGCTGTGCGTCGACGGTGAACTCGCCGCCCGTCAGCGTGCCGTTCGGCGTGGAGGCGAGGGTCGCGCCGCCGCTGCCGACCGGTCCGGCCGAACCCGCCGCACAGGCGCTGGGACTGCCGGCCTTGGCGGTGCAGGCGGGCGTCCAGCTGAGGTTCCCGGCGCCGATGGCACCGCCCGGTCCGGCGAAGTCGGTGACCTTGCCGGTCAGGGACCAGCCCGCGGGTCCGCCGCGGAAGTCCTTGACCGTCACCGTCTGCAGGGCGCCGGTGGCCGCGCCACCCTGGCCGAAGTCGACGGAGGACAGCTGGACCGCGTCCCCCGCCTGAGTCATGGACAGCTCGCCCGCCGTGACGGCCGCGGTGATCGTCTGGCTGTTCGGCGGGGCCGGCACGACGACCTTGTAGGCGACGGGTCCGGCGCCCTTGTCCAGGTCCCAGGCCGCGCCCTCGTACGCCACGATCCCGGTGGTCGCCGCGTCGTTGACCTTCAGCCGCGCGGCGAAGCCGCCCTCGCTGTCGGTCGTGACCGTCATCCGGTCGGCGGTCTCCGCCGCGCCTGCCCGGCCGGCGACAGTGACCTCGGTGAGCGGCGTGAAGCGGCTGCCGGTGACGGTGACGCGGACGCCGGGATCACCCGAGGCGTTGTCCAGCTGGAGCGCCCGGGTGTTGGGGTCGGTCGCGGGACTCACCACGACGGTCTCGGAGACCGGGGCCGGCGGGGTGAGGACCGTACAGGGGGTGTCCAGCTCCATGAGGTAACTGGTGTGGATGTTGTAGTCGCCCGGCGAGAGGGTGACCGAGCCCGCCCCGGTGGCCGTGAAGGTGCCCGTCATGGAGAAGGCCGGGAAGGAGCCCTTGCCGGGGACCGGCGGGTTCTTCCGGGGGCCGGTGACGGTGACCTGGCCGGTCTGGGCGCCGCCGAGGACGACCTTGCCGGTGGGCGTCATGATGTCGGCCGGCAGCGCGAGGTCGACCGGGTTGGACGCGGCGGGCTTGGTGATCGTGTAGGTGACGGTCACCGTCTCGCCGACCTTGGGGCTGAGCTTGTCGACCGTGATCTCGGCGGTCGTGGTGCCCGTGATCGGCGGGATGCCGGCGATCGGCGGCGGGACGCAGCGGGTCTGGAATTCCACCGGCTGCGAGGCCGTGGACGCGCCGGCCGGGGCCGCGAGCGCGCCGCCGGCGACCGCGAGGGCGGTGGCGGCGAGGACGGCGGTCCAGCGCCGTCTTCGGGCCGCCGCCCGGGATCGGGTGAGTGCCATGGGGTGCCCCTCCTGAGGGTTGGGTGGGCGCCATTGACGGCCGCGCGCGGAGAGAAGTCAAGGGAAGCGAAAGACCTCGACTGATGACCCATCAGATACTGTCAAGATCGACGATCTGTTGCCGTTTTCGCAGGTCACAGCCTTCTGCGCACGAGAGGAACCGGTGCCGCCCAGGGCGACACCGGTTCGGGGTGGAGCGGCTCAGCTGAAGACGAACGGGCCGGGCGACTGTGACGTCAGCGCGTCGCAGTTCACCGTGACCCCGAAGATCACCATCTTGAGGGCGACCCCCGCGAAGTACGAGTTGAGGCTGTCGCCCGAGGCCACGGTCCCGCTCAGGGGGCCGATGACGACGGACTGGCCGGCGGCGAGCGCCGGGTTCTTCTTGCCGGTGAAGACCCGGGTGCCGCCGCCGCCCTTGGCCATCGTCAGGGTGGCGTTGATCGTGTTCGCACCGACCGCGATCGGCGTCGTGACGGCCGAGGTGACGGTGATCGTCGCGGCGGTGCCGCTCTGCGTGGCCGTGAGGGTGGCGCCGCCACCGCCCCAGCTGCCGCAGTCGTACGTCGCCGTGGCGGTGCCCGGCGAGACGGCGCCGGCCGTGGGGGCGAACGCGAGCCCCGCGGCGGCGAGCGCTCCGGTGAGTACCGCGACGGTTCCTAAGGTGCTTCTGCTTCTCATGGCGGGTTCGTACCCCTTCCGATGACGAACGCAGGGGTGCGGACACTGCGTGGACGGTGAACATCTGACGGTCCGTCGGGCGAACCGATGCCATTGATGCGCAGACGGCCGGGGAAGGCAAGAGAAGATGCGGTGCCACTTCACAAACGCGCAAAGGGCCCGGCGCTGCGCCGGGCCCTCGTCGTACGCGTCGCCGCCGTCCGGATCAGCCGGCCGTGACCGCCGAGCGCAGCCGGCCGTCGGGACCCGCGAGCAGGACCGGGGTCCCGGGGCCGCCGAGGTCGCGCACCGCCGCGCGGTCCTCCTCCGACGCCGCCCCGGCGGTCGACACGACGGCCGCCGCCTCCAGGGACTCGGCGCCGCTGGCCACCGCCATGGCGACCGCGGTCCGCAGCGCGCTCAGCTTGAGCGACTCCAGCTCCACGGTGCCGGCGACGTAGGTCCGGCCCGTCTCGTCGCGCACGGCCGCGCCCTCGGGCACGCCGTTGCGGGCGCGGGCGCTGCGCGCCAGGGTGATGATCTTGAGGTCCTCGGCGCCGAGGTCGCCGTGCTCGCTGCTGAGTGTCATGCCCCGAGCATAGGTCGCGGGCCCCGGACGCCCGGACGCCGTCTCAGCCCTCGACCGCTCCGTCTCGGCCCGTGACCCGGACCCCGGCCGGTGGCGCAGTCGGTCCGCGCCCGCCCGCACCCTCAGCCCGCGACCGGGTACATCGCCCCGCGGCGCCCCTCGGGCGACACCAGCCACTCCAGCTTCCCGGCCGTGTCCGCCTCGGGGAGCGGGGTGTGCATGACGATGACCAGGTCCGGGCGGGCCGGCACCCTCAGCTGGGTCGCCTCGACGACCAGCGTGCCGACCAGCGGGTGCTCCAGCTCCTTGCGGTTCTGGCCACCCGGCAGGATGTCCCGCCGCTCCCACAGCTCGGTGAACTCCTCGCTGCGCTCCTTGAGCTCGGCGATCACCGCCTGGAAGCCGCCGTCGTCGTCGCACTCCGAGCACGCCGAGCGGAACTGCGCGACCACCTTCGGCGCGATCTCCTCCCAGTGCCCCACCCGCGAGCGGTAGAGCGGGTCGGTGAAGAAGTCGATCAGGCAGTTCTGGGAGATCTCCGGCCGCATCCCGAGCACGATCGCCGCCGCGTCGTTGTACATGACCGTGTTCCAGTACTGGTCCATGATGTGCGCCGGGAAGGGCATCCACGCGTCGATCAGGCGCCGCAGCCCGTCGCACATGTCCCGGTCCTCCGGGGCCGCCTCCAGCGCCGGCGGGTTCAGCGCCGCCAGGACGTACAGGTGGCGCCGCTCCGCCGGGCTCAGCCGCAGCACCCGGGCCACCGAGTCGAGGACCTGCGGCGAGACCGTGATGTCCCGGCCCTGCTCCAGCCACTGGTACCAGGAGACGCCGACCCCCGCGAGGACCGCGACCTCCTCCCGGCGCAGCCCCGGGGTGCGCCGGCGCGCCCCGCCGTCCGGGAGTCCCGCCTCCGCGGGGCTGATCCGGGCCCGACGGCTCATCAGGAACTCGCGCAGCTCCCCGAGTCGCCGCTGTTTCGCACTGGTGCTCTCAAGAGCGGTGGCCACGTGTGCTTCCTCCCCCTGGACGCATGGTGGATGCCTGGTGGTGCGACCAACAGGATAAGTTCCCGCTCCCCACCGTTGTTCCCGCCCGCCGAAGGTGGGGGCATGGCAACGACGACCTCTCCCCCGGCCTCCCCCACCGCCCCCGCGGCGCCCCCCGCGCTCACCGGCCGCACCCGGCTCATCCTCTTCGTGCTCTGCGCCGCCCAGTTCATGGTGGCGCTCGACTTCTCCGTCCTGAACGTGGCCCTGCCCGTCCTCGGCGCCGACCTCGGCCTCGGCCAGTCCGCCCTCCAGTGGGCCGTCACCGCCTTCGCCCTGCCGTCCGGCGGCTTCCTGCTCCTCTTCGGACGCGTCGGCGACCTCTTCGGCCGCAAGAGGCTGTTCCTGGCCGGCCTCGTCCTCTTCGGCGCCGCCTCGCTGCTCGCCACCTTCGCCTGGAACCCGGCCGCCTTCCTCACCGGGCGTGCCCTCCAGGGCCTGGGGGCCGCGGCCATCGTCCCCACCGGCATGTCCCTGCTGACCACCACCTTCCCGGAGGGCCCGCTGCGCGACCGGGCGCTCGGCATCTCCGGCACCCTGCTCTCGCTCGGCTTCACCGTCGGCATGGTGCTGGGCGGCGTCATGACCGACACCCTCGGCTGGCGCTCCACCATGGGCCTGCTCGCCCTGTTCACCGTGATCGTGCTCCCGCTGGCGCCGGGCCTGCTGCCCGAGTCCCGCACCCCGGAGCGGCCCCGTCTCGACGTGCCGGGCGCGGTGACCGTCACCGGCGGCCTGCTCGCCCTGATCTACGCCCTGTCGACGGCGGCCCAGCGCGGCTTCGGCGGCGCGGACGTGCTGGTCAGCCTGGTGGCGGGGGTGGCGCTGCTGGCGGTCTTCGTGCGGGTCGAGTCCCGGCACGCGGCCCCGCTGGTCTCGCTGCCGATGCTGCGGCGGCGGACGGTGGCCTTCGGCAACCTGGCCGGTCTGGTCACCTTCTCGATGATGTCGACCGTCGTCTTCGTGCTGACCCTGTACCTCCAGGAGACCCTGGAGCTGTCGGCCTTCGCGACCGGTCTGGTCTTCGGCGTGCAGGGCCTGGCGGCGATCCTGGCCGGCACGCTCGCCCCGAAGGTGATCGGCCGGCTCGGCACCCGCCGCGTCCTGGTCGGCTCCCTCGCCGGGCAGGGCCTGCTGACCGCCGCGATCCTCGGCGTGGGCCGGGAGTCAGGGGTCGTCCTGGCGACCGTCGCGGCCTCGCTGGCCTGCATGTTCCACCTGGGCGCGATCATCTCGTACGGACTGACCGTCACCTCCGGCGTCCCCGACGAGGAGCAGGGTCTGGCGACCGGCCTGGTCACCACCACCCAGCAGGTCGGCCTCACCGTCGGCATCCCGCTGCTCGGCGTCCTCGCGACCACGGGCGGGGACCTGTACGGAGGGGTCCGCACGGTCCTCGCCCTGGACGCGGCGATCGTGGTCGGCACCGCGGTCCTCGTCGGCCTCGGACTGCGGCGCCGGTCCTGAGGCCGGGCCGGCCTCCTACGGCCGGTCGAGGCGGAGCCGTACCGCCTTCGGCAGACCCGCGACGACCAGGTCGTACGAGTCCTCGACGAGCTCCCGGACCATCCGGTCCGGGAGCTCCGCGACGGTGACGGTGTTCCAGTGCCGCTTGTTCATGTGGTAGCCCGGGGCGACGGCCGGATGCTCCTCGCGGAGCCGTACCGCCTCGTCCGGGTCGCACTTGAGGTTGACCTTCAGCGGGTCGGCGTCGAGCCAGGACAGCGCGAACATCTTCCCGGCGACCTTGAAGACGGAGACCTCCGGACTGAAGGGGAACTCCTCTGTCGCGTCGTTGAAGTCCAGGCAGAAGGCGCGCAGTTGCTCGGGGGTCACGCCGGCTCCTCCTCCGGTTCCAGGGGCTCCACGAGAACGGTCACGATCTTGTTCCGGCGGCCTGCCGGAGCCTCGGCGGTCAGCCGCAGCGAGCGGCCGTCCGGCAGCTCCACCACCGCCTTCGCGCCCGCGATCGGCACCCGGCCGAGGGCCTTGGCGAGCAGACCGCCGACGGTCTCCACGTCCTCGTCGTCGTACTCGTCGGGGCCGAAGCCGTACAGCTCGCCCAGGTCGCCGATGTCGAGGCGGGCGGTGACCCGGTGGCGTCCCTCGCCGAGCTCCTGGACCGGCGGCAGCTCCCGGTCGTACTCGTCGGTGATCTCGCCGACGATCTCCTCCAGGATGTCCTCGATGGTGACGATGCCGGCCGTGCCGCCGTACTCGTCGATGACGACGGCGACGTGGTTGCGCTCCTGCTGCATCTCGCGCAGCAGGTCACCGGCGTTCTTGGTGTCCGGCACGAACGCGGCGGGCCGCATCGCGGTCGACACCACGTCCGCCTCGGCGTCCCGGTTGATGTGCGTCTTGCGGACCAGGTCCTTCAGGTACACGATGCCGACGATGTCGTCCTCGTTCTCGCCGGTGACCGGGATCCGGGAGAAGCCGGAGCGCAGCGCGAGGGTGAGGGCCTGGCGGATCGTCTTGTACCGCTCGATGCAGATCAGGTCGGTCCGCGGCACCATCACCTCGCGCACCAGGGTGTCGCCCAGCTCGAAGACCGAGTGCACCATGCGGCGCTCCTCGTCCTCGATGAGCGACTCCTGCTCGGCGAGGTCGACCATGGCCCGCAGCTCGGCCTCGGAGGCGAAGGGGCCCTTGCGGAAGCCCTTGCCCGGGGTCAGCGCGTTGCCGATGAGGATGAGCAGCTGCGGGATCGGGCCCATGATCCGGGCCAGCGGCAGCAGGACGTAGGCGGCGGCGGTCGCCGTGTTCAGCGGGTGCTGGCGGCCGATGGTGCGCGGCGAGACGCCGACGGCCACGTACGAGACGAGGACCATCACCACGATGGCGACGAGCAGGGCCTCCCAGGTCTCCGGGAAGGCCTCCAGGCAGGCGTACGTGACGAGGACGCCGGCCGCCATCTCGCAGGAGACGCGGACGAGCAGCGCCACGTTGAGGTAGCGGGTGGGGTCGGCGGCGATCTGCGCCAGCTTCTCCGCCCCGCGCCGGCCGGACCGTACGGCCTCGGCGGCGCGGAAGGTGGAGACGCGGGCGAGGCCGGCCTCGGCGCAGGCGGCGAGCCAGGCGACGATGACCAGCGCGACGGCGCCGAGGATCAGGGAGACGTCCATCGGGTCAGGACACGGTCGGCGCCGGGGAGGGGCCGGTCAGGCCCTTCTCCGCGCGCCAGCCGTCGACGATCGCCGCCTGGAGGCCGAACATCTCGGCCTTCTCGTCCGGCTCCTCGTGGTCGTACCCCAGCAGGTGCAGCACGCCGTGGACGGTGAGCAGCTGGAGCTCCTCGTCCATGGAGTGCTCGGTCGGCGCGTCCTTGCCCTGCTGCGTGGCGACCTCGGGGCAGAGCACGATGTCGCCCAGGAGCCCCTGCGGGGGCTCCTGGTCGTCCTTGGCCGGCGGGCGCAGTTCGTCCATCGGGAAGGACATGACGTCCGTCGGTCCCGGCAGGTCCATCCACTGGATGTGGAGCTGCTCCATCGCCTCGGCGTCCACGACGATCACCGAGAGCTCGGAGAGCGGGTGGATGCGCATGCGCGCGAGCGCGTAGCGGGCGATGTCGAGGATCGCCTGCTCGTCGACCTCGGTGCCGGACTCGTTGTTGACGTCGATCGACATGGTGCCTGTGTACTTCTCTCGTCTAATGGCGCAGCCCGTTGCGGCTGTCGTACTGCTCGTACGCGTCGACGATACGGCCGACGAGCTTGTGCCGGACGACATCCTGCGACGTGAGCGTCGAGAAGTGGACGTCCTGGACGCCGTCCAGGATGTCGCGGACCTGCCGCAGACCGCTCTTCGTCCCGTTCGGCAGGTCGACCTGGGTGATGTCACCGGTGATGACGATCTTCGAGTCGAAGCCGAGGCGGGTGAGGAACATCTTCATCTGCTCGGGGTTCGTGTTCTGCGCCTCGTCGAGGATGATGAACGCGTCGTTGAGCGTCCGGCCGCGCATGTACGCCAGCGGCGCGACCTCGATCGTCCCGCTCGCCATGAGCTTGGGGATCGAGTCGGGGTCGAGCATGTCGTGCAGGGCGTCGTAGAGCGGGCGCAGGTACGGGTCGATCTTCTCGTAGAGCGTGCCGGGCAGGAAGCCGAGCCGCTCGCCCGCCTCGACGGCGGGCCGGGTCAGGATGATCCGGGTGACCTGCTTGGACTGCAGGGCCTGGACCGCCTTGGCCATGGCGAGATAGGTCTTGCCGGTACCGGCGGGGCCGATGCCGAAGACGATCGTGTGCTTGTCGATCGCGTCGACGTACCGCTTCTGGTTGAGCGTCTTGGGGCGGATCGTGCGTCCCCGGCTGGAGAGGATGTTCTGGGTGAGCACCTCGGCGGGAGTCTCCTCGCCGCCCTCCGCCGATCCGTTCCCGCTCGCCCTGAGCATGGCGATCGAGCGTTCCACTGCGTCCTCCGTCATCGGCTGACCGGTGCGGAGCACCAGCATCATCTCGTCGAACAGGCGCTGGATCAGGGCGACTTCCGCCGGGTCGCCGACCGCGCTGACCTGGTTGCCCCGGACGTGGATGTCGGTGTCCGGGAACGACCGCTCGATGACGCGCAGCAGCGCGTCACCGGAGCCGAGCAGGCTCACCATCGGGTGCTTGGCGGGGACCGTGAACCGGGCGTGGGCCTGACCGGGGGCGCCGTCCTGCGGCGCGCCGTCGTGGGCTGTGGGTGTCTGAGTCATGGGCCGGCACTGTGGCCTGCACATACCTCCTGTTGCAGGGTTCTCGCTGCTCGACAACCTCTCGGCCTCCCAGCCTACGACCTGGTGCCGACAAGCCCGTAGCGGTTTACGGCCCGTGCGCGGACGGCGACCCGCCGCCGCTCAGGAGGCCGCGGCGCGGAACCCGATCGTGGGCACCGCGCGGCGCAGCGGCCAGGGGCGGGCGGGGGCGGGCAGCAGGCGCTCCAGGAAGGCGTAGCGGTCGCGCAGCGCCTCGGGGTCCTGGCGTGCGTGGCCCTGGACGTGCTGCCACCAGGCGGCGATCTCGCCCCAGGTGGGGGCGGAGAGGGAACCGCCGAACTCCTGGACGGAGAGGGCGGCGGTGAGGCCGGCGAAGGCGAGCCGGTCGGCGAGCGGCCAGTCGGCGAGGGTGCCGGTGACGAAGCCGGCCACGAAGACGTCCCCGGCGCCGGTGGGGTCGAGGGCGTCGACCTGGATGGCGGGGACCTCGGCGGTCTCGCCGGTGGCGCCGTCGACGGCGTAGGCGCCCTCGGCGCCGAGGGTGACGACGGCGTAGCGGACCTTGTCGGCGAGGGCCCGGGCGGCCGCCCGCGGACATTCGGTGCGGGTGTAGCGCATGGCTTCGGCGGCGTTGGGCAGGAAGGCCTCGCAGTGCTCCAGGTCGGTGAGTCCGGCCAGGTCCCAGCGGCCGGTGTCGTCCCAGCCGACGTCGGCGAAGACCATGGCGCCGCCGCGGGCGGCCTGGGCGACCCACTCCTCGCTCCGGCCGGGGACGAGGGAGGCGACGGCGGCGCGGGCGTGCGGCGGGTAGGCCGGCAGGGCGCCGTCCGACGGCGGGGCCTCGTGGCCGTGGGAGACCATCGTGCGTTCGCCCTCGTAGGCCATGGAGACGGTGACCGGGGAGTGCCAGCCGGGGACGGTGCGGGAGAGGGAGAGGTCGATGCCCTCGCCCTGCTCCAGGGCGTCCCAGCAGTACTCGCCGTAGTGGTCGTCGCCGAAGGCGGCGGCGAGCGAGGTGCGCAGGCCGAGGCGGGCGAGGGCGGTGGCCATGTTCGCGACGCCGCCGGGGCTGGAGCCCATGCCGCGGGCCCAGGACTCGGTGCCGCGGACGGGCGCGCTGTCGAGGCCGGTGAAGATGATGTCGAGGAAGACCGTGCCCGTCAGGAAGACGTCGCAGGCGGGGTCGGTGGGTTCGCGCAGGCAGACCAACGGGTCGACCCCGGCGTCGTGTTGCGGCTGGTCTCCCCTTGCTGTGGTCACGGCTGGCTCCCTGCGCTGGTGCGGATCAGGTCAGTGTGCCCGATGGGGTGCGCGTGACGAGTGGGACGCAGCGAGAAAGCGGGCCTGTACCCGCAATCCCGTACTCCAAACCGAACGTGACCCAGATCACATGGCGAAACGGCGGATACCACCTTCTCCCGTCACTCACCTGCTTGATACACATGGTTCCGCGACCCCGTGTTCCCCGCACCACCGGGCGCCCACCCCGCCCCTTTTCCGTACCTGGGAACGCCCATGTCCTCGCGGACCCGCGGCCCGGCGGCACTCGTCGCCCTCGTCGCCCTCTTCACGGCCGGCTACCTCGCCCCGTACCTGCTGCCGACCGTCGTCGGCCGGCTCTCCGCCGGCCTCGGCCTCACCCCCGCGCAGGCCGGCCTCGCCGGCTCCGTGCTGCTCCTCGGCTCCTCGTCCGCCGGCTTCACGCTGGCCGCCCGCGGGGACCGCATCGCCCCGCGCACGGCGGCCCGCGCCGGCCTGCTCGCGATGGCCGTCGGCTACGGCTCCGCCGCCGCGACGGGCACCGTGCCGCTGGTCGTCGCGGGCGCGGTCCTCGGCGGCGTCGGCTCCGGCACGGCGACGGCGGTGGCGGCCGCCGGGATCGCCGGCCTGCGCGACCCGCACCGGGCCTCCACCCTCGGCCTCCTGACCGTCTCGGCCACGGCGGGCGCCCTCTACCTGACCCTGCCGCACCTGGGCGGCGGCCACGCGGCCCCGCTGCTCGCGATCGCCTGCGCCGCGGCCCTGGTGTGGCCGCTCACCGGCCGGCTCGCGGCCACCGCGTCCGCGCGGGACGGACGGCCCGGGCGGACGACCGCGCCCGCCGGCCCGCTGCCGTACCGCCGGGCCGGCATCGTCCTCGCCGGCGGCATCCTGTGCTGGTCCCTCGCGCAGAACGCCCTGTGGGGCGTCAGCGGCCGCATCGGGCTCACCCAGGCCGGGCTCTCCGAGGTCGCCGTCGGCGCCGTCTTCGCGGCGGCGCTCGGCGCCGGGCTCGCCGGGGTCACCGCGGCCGGCGCGCTCGGCTCGCGCCTGGGCCGGGCGGTGCCGATCGGCGTGGGCACCGTCCTCATCGCGGCGTGCGTGCTGCTGAGTTCGGCCGCCGGGAGCCTGGCCGCCTTCGCGACCGGCGAGATCCTCTGGAACGCCGTCTACCCGGTCGTCCTGTCCTACCTCCTCGGCCTGGCCGCCTCCCTCGACCCGCGCGGCCGCTGGGCCGTCCTGGTCGGCTCGGCCTCCTCGCTCGGCGTGGCCTGCGGCCCCGTGACCGGCAGCCTGCTCTCCGAGCACGCCGGCTACCCGGGCATGGGCGCCGTCCTCTGCGCCCTGCTCGTCCTCGTCGCGGTCCCCATGACGGCGGTGGCCCGCCACGCCTCGGGCCGCCCCCTGGTCCCCGGCTCGGTCCGCCGCCGCGGCGGCGCCCCGGCGGCCGTCCTCGCCGGCACGGCCTCCGCCACCCCGGCCCTCGTCCCGCAGATGGGCGCTCCGGAACAGCCCGTCACGGCCATCCCCGTCCCCGCCACCGCCGGCCGCCGCCGGCTCGCCAAGTCCGCCTTCCGCCTCGCCCGCCCCTCGGACCGGGGCTAGGTCGTCTCTTTCGGATCTTGCCGGGTCAGGCAAGATCCGGAAGAGACGGCCCAGGGGGCGTCGTGTCGATCAGGCCGGATCAGCGCTGCGGGAAGGCGTACGCCTCCACCTCGGCGAGGTAGCGGGCGCGGCGGGGCTCGTCGTCCTCCAGGAAGGAGGCGGTGAAGGAGTTCCGGGCGAGGTCGCGCAGCTGCTCGTCGGAGAGGCCGAGGGCGTCGCGGACGCCGTCGAAGTTGTCGCCCGCGTAGCCGCCGAAGTACGCCGGGTCGTCGGAGTTGACCGTGACGAGGAGGCCGGCGGCCATCATCGTGCGCAGCGGGTGGTCGGCCAGGGTGTCGATGACGCGGAGGCGGACGTTCGACAGCGGGCACAGGGTGAGCGGCACCCGCTCGCGGGCCAGCCGCTCGACGAGCTCCGGGTCCTCCATGCAGCGCAGTCCGTGGTCGATCCGCTCCACGCCCAGCACGTCCAGGGCCTCCCGGACGTAGGCGGCGGGGCCCTCCTCGCCCGCGTGGGCGACGCGGCGCAGACCGAGGCGGGCGGCCTCCTCGTACACCGCGCTGAACTTCGCCGGCGGGTGGCCGACCTCGGCCGAGTCCAGGCCGACGCCGGTGATGCGGTCCAGGTACGGCTTCGCGGCCTCCAGGGTCGCCAGGGCCGACTCGGCGGACTCGTCGCGCAGGAAGCAGAGGATCAGCCGCGTCGAGATCCCGTACCGCTCCTCGGCGCGGTCCAGGGAGGCGGCGAGTCCCTCGACGACCGTGCCGATCGGCACGCCCCGGGCGGTGTGCGCCTGCGGGTCGAAGAAGATCTCGGCGTGGCGCACGCCCTGGGCCGCGGCCCGCTCCAGATAGGCGTCCGCGAGCTCCGTGAAGTCCTCGGCGGTGCGCAGGACCGCCATCAGGCCGTAGTAGAGGTCCAGGAACGACTGGAGGTCGCTGAAGCGGTAGGCCTCGCGCAGGGCGGCGGTGTCCGCGTACGGCAGGGTGACGCCGTTGCGGGCGGCGAGGGCGAAGGCCAGCTCCGGTTCGAGGGTGCCTTCGATGTGGAGGTGCAGTTCGGCCTTGGGAAGGGGCTCGGGGAGGTGCATGGGTGGTGCTCTATCTCTTCGGTACGGGGACCCTCATGAGGTCCTGGGCAATGCTCAGCTCGCCGTCGAACCCTGCCTCCCGCGCCTGCCGTTCGAACGCGGCGGGGTCGGAGTAGCGCTGCGAGAAGTGGGTGAGGACCAGGTGCCGCACCCCCGCGTCCCGGGCGACCCGGGCGGCCTGCCCGGCCGTCAGGTGGCCGTGGTCGGTGGCGAGCCGGACGTCCTCGTCGAGGAAGGTCGACTCGATCACGAGCATGTCGGCGCCCTCGGCGAGGGCGTGCACGCCGTCGCAGAGGCGGGTGTCCATGACGAAGGCGAAGCGCTGTCCGCGCCGGACCTCGCTCACGTCGTCGAGCGTGACGCCGTCCAGCACGCCCTCGCGCTGGATCCGGCCCACGTCCGGCCCCTTGACGCCGTGCGCGGCGAGCCGCTCGGGCAGGATGCGGCGCCCGTCGGGCTCGGTGAGGCGGTAGCCGTACGACTCCACCGGGTGCGACAGCAGGCGCGCGTCCAGGGTGTACGCCTCGGTGACCGCCAGCGGGCCGTCGGCGGAGACGGGCGCCTCGGTCAGCCCGACGGTCTCGCGGTACGCCGTGGCGTACCGCAGCCGCTCGAAGAAGTGCTGCCCGCTCGCCGGGTAGTGGGCGGTGACGGGGTGCGGGACCTGGTCGAGGTTGATCCGCTGGATCACCCCGGCCAGGCCCAGCGAGTGGTCGCCGTGGAAGTGCGTCACGCAGATCCGGTCGAGGTCGTGCGCGGCGACCCCGGCCCGCAGCATCTGGCGCTGGGTCCCCTCGCCGGGGTCGAACAGGATGCCCTGGCCGTCCCAGCGCAGCAGGTAGCCGTTGTGGTTGCGGTGCCGGTTCGGGACCTGGCTCGCGGTGCCGAGGACGACCAGTTCGCGTACGGACACGGCTTATCCGGGGGGCCAGTTGAGGCCGCGGCCGCCCAGCACGTGGGCGTGGGCGTGGAAGACGGTCTGCCCCGCGCCGGCGCCGGTGTTGAAGACGATCCGGAAGCCGTGGCCGTCGACCTTCTCCTGGGCGGCGACCTCCCCGGCCTCGCGCAGCACGTCGGCGGCCACCTCCGGCACGGCGGCGGCCAGCGACGCGGCGTCGGGGTAGTGGAGGCGCGGGATCACCAGGACGTGGGTCGGCGCCTGCGGGCTGATGTCACGGAAGGCCACCGTCGTCTCCGTCTCGCGGACGATCGTCGCCGGCACCTCCCCCGCCACGATCTTGCAGAACAGGCAGTCGCTCTGCGGCTCTCCGGCCATGGCCCGGGCCTCCTCGCCTCTGTCGGTCGGTACACGGGCATGCTATCGGCCGCCCCCGGCCCGACGGCGCCCCCGGTCAGTCCCTCGGCGCGCGCCGGTTCAGGGCCGAGCGGCTCACCCAGTAGGTGATGATCACGGCCCAGAACAGGGGCGTCCCCAGCCCGCTCACCACCGCCGAGTCGACCGACCACAGGGCCAGGGCGGCGAGCGAGTGGAGGCCGAGGAGCCCGACGGCCCCGGCCATGAACAGCACCGGCCGGCAGTTGCGCGCCACGAGGAGCAGCGGCCGGCGCAGCCGGGGCGGCACCCGGCGGGCCATCCACACCGCCCACCCGGTCCACACGCCGACGACCACGGCCCCGCCGACGAGGAGCGGGACGGCCGCCTCGGACCAGCTCGCCCCGTCGGGGACCCAGGCGCGTGCGACGGCGGAGGCGATGAACCCGAGGAGGGCCACCCAGCGCGACCCGGCGACGGTGTTCCAGGCCATGGCCTCCAGGTTGTAGCGGGCCTTGCGGTCCTGGAGGTCGAGCGCGGCGGAGGCGACGAACCCCTCGGCCGCCTGGGTCCACGCCCCCCGCCGGAACCAGCGGCGCCGCAGCCGCAGCAGCGACAGGTTGTTGTGGGCCTCGCTGCTCTGCGGATTGAGCCGCAGCGTCGTCTCGTACGCCCGCTGCGCGGTGACCCTGTCCCCCCGGCGCTGGGCCGTCAGCCCCACCAGGAAGTGGGCCGCGTCCTCCTCGGGGGCGAGGGCGACGGCGGCCCTGGCGGCCTCGTACGCCTCGACGGTCCGGCCCGGCGTGCGGGTGTGCTCGCCGTGCTCGGCGAGGGCGGTGCCGAGCGCGTAGTGGGTGCCCCAGTACTGCGGGGCGAGTTCCACGGCGTGCCGGGCGGACGCCTCCGCCTCCGCGTACCGCTTGGCCGCGAGGAGGATGTGGACCCGCATCAGCCACCCGCCGAGCAGCTCCGGCTGCGCCCGCAGCGCCTGGTCGACGGCGGCCAGCGCGGCGGGGCCCTCGCCGCCGCGGTGGTGGCAGCGGGCCAGCAGCACCAGGGCCTCGGCGTCCTCCGGTTCGGTCGCGAGGTACTGGGCGACCAGGGCCCCGGCCTGCGCGTACCGCCCCGTGTCGTAGAGCGCCTCGGCCCGCAGCAGCGCGGTGGGGGTGGTCACAGCTTGCGCTTCCGCTTGAGGTGGGCGAGGAGGTCGTCGTACAGGCCGCCCTCGTTGGCGAACATGGCGACGTTCTTGGCGGAGGCGAACCACGGCTCCGTCGACGGCTTGATCTGCTTGGCCGCGCCGAGCAGGTCCTTGGTGGTGATCAGCCGGACGGAGCCGGTGCGGGCCGAGTCGAGGAGCGCGGTCTCGGCGGCCGTCTCGCACAGGTGGGCCAGGTCGGCGCCGGAGAAGTCCTCGGTGGCCTTGACGAGCTTGCCGAGGTCGACGGCCTCGATCGGGCGGTCGCGCAGGTGGTAGCGGAGGATCGCCTCCCGGGCGGTGGCGTCGGGCGGCAGGACGAGCAGGGTGCGGTCGAGGCGGCCGGGGCGGCGCAGCGCGATGTCCACGTCCCAGGGCACGTTGGTGGCGGCGAGGACGAAGACGCCCTCGTTGCCGGCGCCGCTCGCGATGCCGTCGAGTTCGGTGAGGAGCTGGTTGACGACGTTGCGCAGACCGCCGTGGTGGGTGCGCGAGCGCTTGGCGCCGAGCGCGTCCAGCTCGTCGAGGAAGACGACGCAGGGGGCCTGGCGGCGGGCGGTCTCGAAGATGTCGTGGATGTTCTTCTCGGAGGCCCCGATCCACATGTCGAGGACGTCGGAGAGCGACACGGTGAGGAAGTTCGCGCCCAGCTCGCCCGCGACGGCCCGCGCGATGAACGTCTTGCCGCAGCCGGGCGGGCCGTAGAGCAGCAGGCCGCCGCGGAGCGACTTGCCGTACAGCCTGCGGAGTTCGGGGTTGCGCATCGGCGCGAGGAAGGCGGCCTCCAGGCGGTCCTTGACCTCCTCCATGCCGCCGACGTCGGCCAGCCGCACGGCGCCGGGCGCGTCGACGTCCCAGGCGGCGGCGTCCCCCGCCGGCCCGTCGCCGCCGGCGGCCTGCGGCTCCTCCAGGAAGCGGGGCCCGACGAGGTCCTGCACCTGCTGCTCGGCGGCGGCCCAGTCGAAGGCGTCGTGCGCGGCCGCGGCCGGCTCGGACGCGCCCTCCGGGGGCGCGTCGCCGTGTTCGGATGCACCGCGGTCCGTGGCGGCGGCCGGGGCGGGCGCCGGAGGTTCCACGGCCGGCGCGGGGGCGGGGGCCTGCGCCGGGGGCTCCACGGCCGGCGCGGGCGCCGGGGGCTCCGCCGGCGGCATCCCCATCGCCCGCATCATCAGCGTCCGCGCGGCCGCGTCCCCCGGAGCGTGCTGGAGCGCGACCGCCGCCTCCGCGACGGCCTCGTCGTTCCGCCCCTCGGCGAGGAGGAGTTCGGCGAAGTGCAGACGCAGGGGCACGTCGCCGGGGGCGGCGGCCACGGCGGCGCGCAGACTGCGGATCAGGGGGGACTCGTCGGCCATGCGGTCAGCCTAAGGAGGACCCGGGGGCCGCTGTCCACCGGGTGCGGCGGACGGCGCCGCGTAGGGTGCCCGGCATGAGACGGGAGAACGCGCCGCGCAGGCTGACCGTGGACGGCACCGTGTGGCTCTGGAACGTCCGGCACCGCCACCCCGACTGCCGGACGGTGCTGTCGCTGCGGCGCGCGGAGCACCCCCACGCCCAGCTGCGGCTGGTCTTCCGGGGCGGCCCGGGCCGCGTCGTGGCCGGGTACCCCTTCGGGCTGGGCGACGTGGCCTCGGCCGACGGCGCGATCCTCAACCTGAACATGCCGGGCGTCGTCCGCCGCTTCCTCGACGAGGCCGCCGCCCGCGGCCTCCTCCCCACCGCCCACGGCGTCGTCGAGGAGGACGCCTGGCCCCTCTACGACACCCTGGCGCCGGCGGCCGGCGGCCGGGACGCCTGAGAGCCCCGCCGGGCGCCGGGGGACGGCCCCCCAGGGGGGTCTCGCCGATCACGCCGCGAGCCCGGGCATGGTCGGCGGGGCGCCCCCTAGCTCCAGCGGCCGGTGCGGCCCAGGACCAGGGACGCGGCCGCCGTGCCGGCCGTGGAGGTGCGCAGCACGCTGCGGCCGAGCCGGTACGGCTTGGCCCCGGCGGCCTCGAACACGGCGAGCTCGTCCGGCGAGACCCCGCCCTCGGGGCCGACGACCAGCACGATCGAGCCCTTCTCCGGGAGGGCGGCGGTGGCGAGCGCCCCGCTGGGGTGGTCGCGGTCCTCGTGCAGGACGGCCGCGAAGTCGGCGTCCGCGAGGAGCGCGGCGACCTGCTTGGTGCTCATCGGCTCCGCGACCTCGGGGAAGCGGGTCCGGCGCGACTGCTTGCCCGCCTCGCGCGCGGTGGAGCGCCACTTGCCGAGGGCCTTGAGACCGCGGTCGCCCCGCCACTGGGTGATGCAGCGGGCGGCGGACCACGGCACGATCGCGTCGACGCCGGTCTCGGTCATCGTCTCGACCGCCAGCTCGCCCCGGTCGCCCTTGGGGAGCGCCTGGACGACGGTGATCCGCGGCTCCTCCGGCGCGTCCTCGTGCACGGACGAGACCTCCACCGTCAGCCGGTCCTTGCCCTCCGCGGCCGTCACCACGCAGTCGGCCCAGCGGCCCCGGCCGTCGGTGAGGACGACGGCCTCCCCCGGCTCCAGCCGCTTCACGGAGACGGCGTGCCGGCCCTCGGCCCCGTCCAGGACGAGCTGCCGGGTGTCGGGGAGGGTGTCGACGACGAAGACGGGTGCGGTCATGGGGCGCTCCTGTGGGCCAGCTCGGAGAGGGCGGTGTCGAGTTCGGCGGCCAGCACCTCGACCAGCTGCCCGGCGGGGAGTCCGCGGGCGAGCCGGTGGCCCTGACCGGCCCACAGGGCCATGCCCTGGGCGTCGCCCGCGGCGGCGGCGGCCTTGCGGATCGGGGCGGTGAGGTGGTGGATCTCGGGATAGGCGGCGGGGGCGTACGGCCCGTGCTCGCGCATGAAGCGGTTGACGAGGCCGCGGGCCGGGCGTCCGGAGAAGGCCCGGGTGAGGGCGGTCCGGGTGAACAGCGGGTCGGTCAGGGCCCGCTTGTGGAGCGGGTGGGCGCCGGACTCGGGGCAGCCGAGGAAGGCGGTGCCGAGCTGGGCCGCGTCGGCTCCGGCGGCGAGGACCGCGGCGATCTGCGCGCCGCGCATGATCCCGCCGGCGGCGAGGAGCGGCAGCCCGACCCGCTCGCGGACCTGGGTGACGAGGGCGAGCAGCCCGGTCCCCGGGGCGCCCTCGTCGGCGGGGTCGTCGCGGTAGGTGCCCTGGTGGCCGCCGGCCTCGACGCCCTGGACGCAGACGGCGTCGGCGCCGGCCTCCTCGGCGGCGAGCGCCTCCTCGGCGGAGGTGACGGTGACCACGGTGTACGTGCCGACCCGGGCGAAGGAGGCGAGGACCTCGGGCTCCGGGCAGCCGAACGTGAAGGAGACCACGCGGACCGGGTCCTCCCTGAGGATCGCCAGCTTGGCCTCGTAGGCGTCGTCGCGGCTGTCGTCCGCCTCGCCGAGCGGGGTCTCGTACCAGCTGGCCTCGCCGGCGAGCTGGTGGCGGTAGACCTCGACCGCGGCGGGGTCGGCGGGCCGCCCGCCCTGCGGCATGAAGAGGTTGACGCCGAAGGGGCGTGCGGTGAGCCCGCGCACCTGCTTGATCTCCTGGTACAGGCCGCCGGCCGTCTTGTACCCGCCGGCCAGGAAGCCGAGCGCCCCGGCCTCGCAGACGGCTCCGACGAGTTCGGGACAGGAGGCGCCACCCGCCATGGGGGCCTGCACGATCGGGAACCGAGAGAGACCGTTCAGTGCGGTGGTGGACATATGGGCATCGTGTCATGCCCCTGCTTCCGGGCCGAATCGGTACGTCAGGTCCCGGAGGCACTCATTCCGGTGGCCCGGCGGAACGCCGGAGGGGGCGGGCCGGCGCACCGCCGTCCCGCCCCCTCCGTCCGCTTCCGGCTCCGGTCAGGTCCGCCCGTTGAAGGCGTCCTTCAGCCGCGAGAACAGCCCCTGCTGGCCCGGCTGGAACTGGCCCGTGGGCCGCTCCTCGCCGCGCAGCTTGGCCAGTTCGCGCAGCAGCCGCTCCTGCTCCGCGTCGAGCTTGCCCGGAGTCTGCACCTCGACGTGCACGATCAGGTCGCCCCGGCCGTTGCCCCGCAGGTGCGTGACGCCCCGCCCGTGCAGCGGGATCGACTGGCCGGACTGCGTGCCCGGCCGGATGTCGATCTCCTCCAGGCCGTCCAGGGTCTGCAGCTGCACCTTGGTGCCGAGCGCGGCCGCCGTCATCGGGATCGTGACCGTGCAGTGCAGGTCGTCGCCGCGCCGCTGGAACGTGTCGTGCGGCGTCTCGTGGATCTCGACGTACAGGTCGCCGGCGGGGCCGCCGCCGGGGCCGACCTCGCCCTCGCCCGCCAGCTGGATGCGGGTGCCGTTGTCGACGCCGGCCGGGATCTTGACCGTGAGGGTCCGGCGGGACCGGACCCGGCCGTCGCCCGCGCACTCGGGGCACGGCGTCGGGACGACCGTGCCGAAGCCCTGGCACTGCGGGCAGGGACGCGAGGTCATGACCTGGCCCAGGAAGGACCGGGTGACCTGCGAGACCTCGCCGCGGCCGCGGCACATGTCACAGGTCTGCGCGGAGGTGCCGGGAGCGGCGCCCTCGCCCGAGCAGGTCGTGCAGACGACCGCCGTGTCGACCTGGATGTCCTTGGTGGTGCCGAAGGCCGCCTCGTTGAGGTCGATCTCCAGACGGATCATGGCGTCCTGGCCCCGGCGGGTCCGCGAGCGCGGTCCGCGCTGCGAGGCCGTGCCGAAGAAGGCGTCCATGATGTCGGAGAAGTTGCCGAAGCCACCGGCGCCGAAGCCGCCCGCGCCGCCCCCGCCGGAGGCCGACAGGGGGTCGCCGCCCAGGTCGTAGACCTGCTTCTTCTGCGGGTCCGACAGGACCTCGTAGGCGGCGTTGATCTCCTTGAAGCGTTCCTGCGTCTTCGGATCGGGATTGACGTCCGGGTGCAGCTCGCGCGCGAGCCTCCGGAAGGCCTTCTTGATCTCGTCCTGGGACGCGTCGCGGCGCACGCCGAGTACGGCGTAGTAGTCCGTGGCCACTTACGACTCCGCCAGGATCTGTCCGACGTAACGTGCCACTGCGCGTACCGCTCCCATCGTTCCGGGGTAGTCCATGCGGGTCGGTCCGACCACGCCGAGTTTGGCGACTGCCTCGCCGCCCGAACCGTAGCCGACCGAGACGACGGACGTGGAGCTCAGCCCCTCGTGGGCGTTCTCGTGCCCGATGCGTACGGTCATGCCCGATTCCTTGGCCTCGCCGAGCAGCTTGAGGAGCACGACCTGCTCCTCCAGGGCTTCCAGGACGGGCCTGATCATCAGGGGGAAATCGTGTCCGAAGCGGGTCAGATTGGCGGTGCCGCCGATCATGAGCCGCTCTTCGTGCTCCTCGACGAGGGTCTCCAGGAGGGTCGCGAGCACGGTGGACACCGTGGCGCGGTCCTCGATCTCCTCGAAGGACTCGGGAAGGTCCTGCACCAGTTGCGGCACGTCCGCGAACCGGCGCCCGACGACCCTGCTGTTCAACCGCGCCCGCAGGTCGGCCAGCGAGGTCTCGCCGAACGGCGCCGGGCAGTCCACGACCCGCTGCTCCACCCGGCCGGTGTCCGTGATGAGCACCAGCATCAGGCGGGCGGGCGCCAGCGAGAGCAGCTCCACGTGCCGGACCGTCGAACGCGTCAGCGAGGGGTACTGGACGACCGCGACCTGACGCGTCAGCTGGGCGAGCAGCCGGACGGTGCGCCCGACGACGTCGTCCAGGTCGACCGCGCCGTCGAGGAAGTTGTGGATGGCGCGCCGCTCGGGCGTCGACAGCGGCTTGACGCCGGCCAGCCGGTCGACGAAGAGCCGGTAGCCCTTGTCGGTCGGGATGCGGCCCGCGCTGGTGTGAGGCTGGGCGATGTAGCCCTCCTCCTCCAGGACCGCCATGTCGTTGCGCACGGTGGCGGGCGAGACGCCGAGCTTGTGCCGCTCGGTGAGCGCCTTGGAGCCGACGGGCTCCTCCGTCCCGACGTAGTCCTGGACGATGGCGCGCAGCACCTCGAGTCTGCGTTCGCTGAGCATCGTGCGCACCTCCAGCTGTCGTCGTCATTCCGGTTGCTCCGCTTTTGGCACTCACCCGGTCCGAGTGCCAGCGATCCCCGGTCAGTGTACGGCGGCGGGCATCGCTCCTGGCAAGGAGGCGGCGCCCCCACCGGCTAGCGTCGCCGCATGGACGTGGATTGGGAAGCGCACGGATGGCAGCGTCTCGCGGACGGGGTGGGCCGGCGCCGGCTGCCCGGCTGGGACGCCACGGTCGGACTGGTCCTGGGAGAACAGGGGGTGTTGCTGTACGACACCGGCTCCTCGCTCGCGGAGGGCGCGGAGCTGCGCGGCCAGGTCGCGGACCTCACGGGCGGGCGGAGAGTGACACACATCGCACTGAGCCATCCGCACTTCGACCACGTGCTCGGCACGGCCGCCTTCGCCGGCGCCGAGGTCTTCGGCGCGGTCGGCTCGGACGACCTCCTCGCCCGGGAGCGGGAGCGCGAGGCGCTGCGCGGCGACGCCGTGGAGCAGGGACTCGACGCGGCGGCCGCCGCCGAGGCGGTGGACGTCCTCGTGGTGCCCCGGCACGTCGTCTCCGGCGAGTGGACGCTCGACCTGGGCGGCCGCCAGGTCCTCCTCGCCAACGTCGGCCCCGGCCACACCGGCCACGACCTCGCCCTCTGCGTCCCCGGCGACCGCGAGGTCGTCTTCTGCGGCGACCTGGTCGAGGAGTCGGGCGAACCCCAGGCCGGCCCGGACGCCATCCCCTCCCGCTGGCCGGACGCCCTCGACCGGCTGCTCCGCCTCGGCGGCCCCGACGCGGTGTACGTCCCCGGCCACGGCGCGGTGGTCGACGCCGCGTTCGTGCGACGCCAGCGGGAGGAACTGGCACACCGCTTCGAGGTGTCATAACGTCGCCCGAATGCGGAGCTACGACCCGGACCTGACGCCCTCCTGGAAGAAGCCGAAGGCCGTCCCCGAGATCCCGGCCGACCCCGACCTCGTCGTCGAGGAGGTCGTCACCGGCTTCTGTGGGGCGGTCATCCGCTGCGAGGCCGGCACGGTCACCCTGGAGGACCGCTTCGGCAAGCACCGGGTCTTCCCCCTCGAACCGCGCGGATTCCTCCTGGAGGGCCGCGTCGTCACCCTGGTCCGCCCCTCCGCCGCCGCCCCGGCCCGCCCCACCCGTACGGCCTCCGGCTCCGTCGCCGTCCCCGGCGCCCGCGCGCGCGTCGCCCGCGCCGGCCGGATCTACGTCGAGGGCCGCCACGACGCCGAGCTCGTCGAACGCGTCTGGGGCGATGACCTGCGGATCGAGGGCGTCGTCGTCGAGTACCTGGAGGGCGTCGACCACCTCCCCGACCTCGTCGCCGCCTTCGGCCCCGGCCCCGACGCCCGCCTCGGCGTCCTCGTCGACCACCTGGTCCCCGGCTCCAAGGAGTCCCGCATCGCCGCCCAGGTGGCCTCCCCCGACGTCCTCGTCGTCGGCCACCCCTACATCGACGTCTGGGAGGCCGTGAAGCCCTCCTCCCTCGGCATCCCCGCCTGGCCCTCCGTCCCCCGCGGCCAGGACTGGAAGACCGGGGCCTGCCGCGCCCTCGGCTGGCCCTCCGACAACACCGGCGCCGTCTGGCAGGCCATCCTCCGCCGCGTCCACTCCTACAAGGACCTCGAACCCACCCTCCTCGCCCCCGTGGAACACCTCATCGACTTCGTCACCGCCCCGTAGCCCCACCTCCCACCCCCACACGGGCCGCGGCCGGTCGGCCCCTCCCGGCGTCGGTCCAAGCCGCCACCGTGACGGCCGGGGGCCATGGTCCACCCACCCCACGGCAAGCGCCCGCGCCGGGCCTGGGCGGCGCGCCTCCGTGTGGGCGATCGTCCCGCTGGGCGGGACGGGTGGGCACACGGGACGGCGCCCTGGGCGGCGCCTCCGCCCCCTCGCACCCAGGCCCGCACCCACAAGGCGGTGCACAACGGGTGCGGGTTCAGGCCCGAAAGCCCCGGCCCGGCACGGGGCGCCGTTCCGTCGTGCCCACCCGTTGCGCCCCAGCGGAACGATGGCCCACAACGGTCGTGGCACCGGCCCCGTCCCGGGGACGCCGCGGGCCCGGCGGAACGCTGTCCACGACGAGGCGGGTCCGGCCCCGCAGCCGCAGGCACCGGCCGGGAGAGGCAGCCGCAGGCACCGCCCGGGAGGGTCAGTCGACCAGGTCGCGGACGACGGCGTCGGCGAGCAGCCGCCCGCGAAGCGTCAGCACCGCCCGCCCCTCCCCGAACGCCTCCTCCGCGAGGAGCCCGTCCGCGAGCGCCCGCTCGGCCGCGGCGAGCCCGGCGGGCCGCAGGAGCGCGAGGGGGCACCCCTCGCGGAGCCGGAGTTCGAGGAGGATCCGCTCGACGCGCCGGTCCTCGTCCGAGAGCAGCTCGCGCCCGGCCCCCGGCGACTTCCCGGCGGCCAGCGCGGCGGCGTAGGAGCCGGGGTGCTTCACGTTCCACCACCGCACGCCGCCGACGTGCGAGTGCGCCCCGGGCCCGGCGCCCCACCAGTCGGCGCCGCGCCAGTACAGCTCGTTGTGGAGGCAGCGGCCGGCCTCGGAGGTGGCCCAGTTGGAGACCTCGTACCAGGTGAAGCCGGCCTTCTCGAAGGCTTCGTCGGCGATCAGGTACCGGTCGGCGTGGACGTCGTCGTCGGTCATGGGGACCTCGCCGCGGCGGATACGGCGGGCGAGCTGGGTGCCTTCCTCGACGATGAGGGCGTAGGCGCTGACGTGGTCGGGTCCCGCGCCGATGGCGGCGTCGAGGGAGGCACGCCAGTCGTCGTCGGACTCGCCGGGGGTGCCGTAGATGAGGTCGAGGTTGACGTGGTCGAACCCGGCGGCGCGCGCCTCGGCGACGCACGCCTCGGGACGGCCGGGCGTGTGGGTCCGGTCGAGGATCTTCAGGACGTGCTGCCGGGCGCTCTGCATGCCGAAGGAGATCCGGTTGAAGCCGCCCTCGCGGAGCCGCGCGAGGTAGGCCGGGTCCACGGACTCGGGGTTGGCCTCCGTGGTGATCTCGGCGTCGTCGGCGAGCCCGAACTCGTCGCGGATCGCCCCCAGCATCCGCACGAGGTCGCCGGCGGCGAGGAGCGTGGGGGTGCCGCCGCCGACGAAGACGGTCCGGACGGGCCGCGGGTCGTCGCCGAGCACCTTGCGGGCGAGCCGGATCTCGTCGACGACCTGCTCGGCGTAGTTGTCCCGGGAGGCGAGCACGCCTCCCGTACCGCGCAGCTCGCTCGCCGTGTACGTGTTGAAGTCGCAGTAGCCGCACCGCGTGGCGCAGTACGGCACGTGCAGGTAGAACCCGAGGGGCCGCTCCCCCGCCCCTTCGAGGGCGTGCGGGGGCAGCGCCCCGTCGTCGGGCACGGGCTCACCATCGGGCAGTACGGAAGGCATGAGCCCATTGTCCCGTACCGCCCGTGGTGCCCGGCCGGGGTGCGGCCGGGCGGGCGGGTCAGGACTCGCGCGAGCCGGCGTACATCTCCTCGATGAGGTCCTTGTACTCGCGCTCGACGACGGGCCGCTTCAGCTTCAGCGAGGGGGTGAGCTCGCCGTGCTCGATGTCGAGGTCACGGGGCAGCAGCCGGAACTTCTTGATCGTCTGCCAGCGCTGGAGGCCCTCGTTGAGGCGGTCGACGTAGCCCTGGATCAGCTTCTGGGTGCGCTCGTCGGCGACGACCTCGGCGTACGTCCTGCCGCCGAGGCCGTGCTCGGCGGCCCACCCGAGGAGGGCGGGCTCGTCGAGGGCGATGAGGGCGGTGCAGAAGTTCCGGTCGGCGCCGTGGACGAGGATGTTCGAGACGAACGGGCAGACGGCCTTGAACTGGCCCTCGACCTCGGCCGGCGCGATGTACTTGCCGCCGGACGTCTTGATCAGGTCCTTCTTGCGGTCGGTGATGCGGAGGTAGCCGTCGGCGGACAGCTCGCCGATGTCTCCGGTGTGGAACCAGCCGTCCGACTCCAGGACCTCGGCGGTCTTCTCGGGCAGGCCGTGGTAGCCCTCCATGATGCCGGGGCCGCGGAGCAGGATCTCGCCGTCGTCGGCGATGCGGACCTCGGTGCCGGGGAGCGGCTTGCCGACGGTGCCGGTGCGGTAGGCCTCGCCGGGGTTGACGAAGGAGGCGGCGGAGGACTCGGTGAGGCCGTACCCCTCCAGGATGTGGATGCCGGCGCCGGCGAAGAAGTAGCCGATGTCGGGGGCGAGCGCGGCGGAGCCGGAGATGCAGGCGCGCAGGTTGCCGCCGAACGCCTCGCGGATCTTGCCGTAGACGAGCGCGTCGGCGACCTTGTGCTTGGCCGTGAGGCCGAAGGGCGCGGAGGCGGTGCCGGTGCGGCGGAAGTTGTCCTGGGTGGTCCTGGCGTACGTGCGGGCGACCTCGGCGGCCCACTGGAAGATCTTGTACTTGGCTCCGCCGCCGGCGCGGGCCTTGGCGGCGACGCCGTTGTAGACCTTCTCGAAGATGCGCGGGACGGCGGCCATGTAGGTCGGCTGGACCACCGGAAGGTTCTCGATGATCTTGTCGACACGGCCGTCGACGGCGGTGACGTGGCCGACCTCGATCTGGCCGGAGGTGAGGACCTTGCCGAAGACGTGGGCGAGGGGCAGCCACAGGTACTGGACGTCGTCCTGGGTGACGAGCCCGGTCGCGGCGATGGCCTTGGCCATGTACGACCAGTTGTCGTGCGGGAGGCGGACGCCCTTGGGGCGGCCGGTGGTGCCCGAGGTGTAGATGACGGTGGCGAGCTGGGTGGAGGTGATCGCCCCGACCCGCTCCTTGACCGCCTCGGGGTGGTCCTCCAGGTAGGCGCGGCCGCGGGTCTCCAGCTCGGCGAGGGTGAGGATCCAGTCGCCGTCGCTCTCCACGCCGGCGGCGTCGAGGACGACCACGTGGTGCAGGTTCGGGAGCTCGGCGCGGCGCTCGACGGCCTTGGCGAGCTGCGCGGCGTCCTCGGCGATGAGGACCCGGGACTCGGAGTCCGCCAGGATGAACGCCGACTCCTCGGCGTTGGTCTGCGGGTAGACCGTGGTGGTCGCGGCGCCCGCGCACATCACGCCGAGGTCGGCGAGGATCCACTCGACGCGGGTGGAGGAGGCGAGGGCGACGCGCTCCTCCGGCTGGACGCCGAGGTCGACGAGGCCGGCGGCGATCGCGAAGACCCGCTCGGCGGCCTGGCCCCAGCTGAGCGACTTCCACTCGTCGGGACCGGCGCCGGAGGCGGCGGCCACGGGATAGCGGTAGGCCTCCGCGTCCGGAGTCCGCCCGACGCGCTCAAGGAAGAGCGCCGCCACGGAGGGCGGCCGGTTCTCGATCAGGGTCTGTGTGTCGCTCACGACGTCCTCCGGGCGGCGGCGGTGCCTTCTGGCGGTGCGTACTACGAAACCAAAGCTGTGGCTGTGACTGCGTAACTAACTGGCGAGTAACCTTCGAGTCGGGATCAGAGTAAAGGCCAGGGGACCGGCGCGTAAGGGCTAGCAGGGCGTCGCTTCATAACGAACGGGTCCACGCGCCGCCTGCGCGTGGACCCGTTCGATGCACGGGGCAGCTATCCGCCGCCCGCCCCGCTACTTCTTCTTGCCGGAGGACTCGTCGCTCGACAGGACGGCGATGAAGGCCTCCTGCGGCACCTCCACCGAGCCGACCATCTTCATGCGCTTCTTGCCTTCCTTCTGCTTCTCCAGCAGCTTCCGCTTACGGGAGATGTCACCGCCGTAGCACTTGGCGAGGACGTCCTTGCGGATGGCGCGGATGGTCTCGCGGGCGATCACCCGGGAGCCGATCGCGGCCTGGATCGGCACCTCGAACGCCTGCCGCGGGATGAGCTCGCGCAGCTTGGCGACGAGCCGCACGCCGTAGGCGTACGCGGCGTCCTTGTGGGTGACGGCGGAGAACGCGTCCACCTTGTCGCCGTGCAGCAGGATGTCGACCTTGACCAGGCTGGACGCCTGCTCGCCGGTGGGCTCGTAGTCCAGGGAGGCGTACCCGCGGGTCTTGGACTTCAGCTGGTCGAAGAAGTCGAAGACGATCTCGGCGAGGGGCAGGGTGTAGCGGATCTCCACCCGGTCCTCGGAGAGGTAGTCCATGCCGATCAGCGTGCCGCGCCGGGTCTGGCAGAGCTCCATGATCGCGCCGATGAACTCGCTGGGGGCGAGGATCGTCGCGCGCACGACGGGCTCGAAGACGTCGTCGATCTTGCCCTCGGGGAACTCGCTCGGGTTCGTGACCGTGTGCTCGCTGCCGTCCTCCATGACCACGCGGTAGACCACGTTGGGGGCGGTGGCGATCAGGTCGAGGCCGAACTCGCGCTCCAGCCGCTCGCGGATCACGTCGAGGTGGAGCAGGCCGAGGAAGCCGACGCGGAAACCGAAGCCGAGCGCGGCGGACGTCTCCGGCTCGTACACCAGCGCGGCGTCGTTGAGCTGGAGCTTGTCGAGCGCCTCGCGCAGGTCCGGGTACTCCGAGCCGTCCAGCGGGTAGAGACCCGAGAACACCATCGGCTTGGGGTCCTTGTAGCCGCCGAGCGCCTCGGTCGCGCCCTTGTTCAGGGAGGTGATCGTGTCACCGACCTTGGACTGGCGGACGTCCTTCACACCGGTGATCAGGTAGCCGACCTCGCCGACGCCGAGACCGTCGGACGCCGTCATCTCCGGCGACGAGACGCCGATCTCCAGCAGCTCGTGGGTGGCGCCGGTCGACATCATCCTGATGCGCTCGCGCTTGTTGAGCTGGCCGTCGACGACCCGGACGTACGTCACGACGCCCCGGTACGAGTCGTACACGGAGTCGAAGATCATCGCGCGCGCGGGGGCGTCCGCGACGCCGACCGGGGCCGGAACGTCCCGGACCACCCGGTCGAGCAGCGCCTCGACGCCCATGCCGGTCTTCGCGGAGACCTTCAGCACGTCCTCCGGCTGGCAGCCGATGAGGTTCGCCAGCTCCTCGGAGAACTTCTCCGGCTGGGCGGCCGGCAGGTCGATCTTGTTCAGCACCGGGACGATGGTGAGGTCGTTCTCCATCGCCAGGTACAGGTTGGCGAGGGTCTGCGCCTCGATGCCCTGGGCCGCGTCGACCAGCAGGATCGTGCCCTCGCAGGCCGCCAGCGACCGGGAGACCTCGTACGTGAAGTCGACGTGCCCGGGGGTGTCGATCATGTTCAGGATGTGCGTCCTGCCCTCACCCTGCCCGTCGGTGGGCGCCCAGGGCAGGCGGACCGCCTGGGACTTGATCGTGATGCCGCGCTCCCGCTCGATGTCCATGCGGTCGAGGTACTGGGCACGCATCTGCCGCTGGTCGACCACACCGGTCAGCTGGAGCATCCGGTCGGCGAGCGTGGACTTGCCGTGGTCGATGTGCGCGATGATGCAGAAGTTGCGGATCAGAGCCGGGTCGGTACGGCTCGGCTCGGGCACGTTGGTAGGAGTCGCGGGCACGCAGGGTCTCGTCTCGGGGCGATGTCGGATCGATACGTAGGCTCCATGGTCCCATGCCCGTCGCCCGGCGCCCGGTTTGGGCGGCCCGGAGGGTGACTGGTAACGTGGACGGCTGTGTCTCGTGTGCCCTCTCAGCCTGCGAGATCACATCCAGAAGGAACATCGAACCTGTAAAGGCTCTTTCAGTGGCGAACATCAAGTCCCAGATCAAGCGGAACAAGACCAACGAGAAGGCGCGCCTGCGCAACAAGGCCGTCAAGTCGTCGCTCAAGACCGCGATCCGCAAGGCCCGTGAGGCTGTCGCCGCCGGCGACCTCGAGAAGGCCACCGTCGCCTCTCGCGCCGCCTCGCGTCAGCTCGACAAGGCTGTCTCGAAGGGTGTCATCCACAAGAACGCCGCCGCCAACAAGAAGTCGGCGCTGGCGATCAAGGTTGCCTCCCTCCAGGGCTGAGCTCTGATCTCACGGTCGTAAGGGACCCAGCGGGCCCTCTCTCCCGCTCCCTCCCGACCACCCGGACTCGCACGCGGACGCGTTCGCCACGCGGGTGCGAGCCCACCGTCTTCACGTCGAAGGCCCCGCCGTCTCCTCCCCGGGAGCCGGCGGGGCCTTCGCCGTACCCGGGCGCGGTGCGCCGCACGCGCCCGGGCCGCGCCGTCGACCCGCACCCGGGCCGGCGCCCGGACCGGGGAGGCCGCGCCGGGCGCCGGCCCGGTCCCTCCGGTCCGCTCAGGCGCGTCGCAGCCGGGCCGCTCGCGCCACGGCGACGACCGCCTTCTCCAGGGCGTACTCGGGATCGTCGCCGCCGCCCTTGACCCCGGCGTCCGCCTCGGCGATCGCGCGCAGGGCCAGGGAGACGCCGTCCGGGGTCCAGCCGCGCATCTGCTGGCGGACCCGGTCGATCTTCCAGGGCGGCATGCCGAGCTCGCGCGCGAGGTCGGCGGGCCGGCCGCCTCGGGCGGAGGAGAGCTTGCCGATGGCGCGGACGCCCTGGGCGAGCGCGCTGGTGATGAGCACGGGCGCGACCCCGGTGGACAGCGACCAGCGCAGCGCCTCCAGGGCCTCGGCGGCACGGCCCTCGACGGCGCGGTCGGCGACGTTGAAGGAGGAGGCCTCGGCGCGGCCGGTGTAGTACCGCCCGACGACGGCCTCGTCGATGGTGCCGTCCACGTCGGAGGTCAGCTGGGCGATGGCGGAGGCGAGCTCCCGCAGGTCGCTGCCGATGGAGTCGACGAGGGCCTGGCAGGCCTCGGGCGTGGCGGAGCGCCCGAGGGTGCGGAACTCCTGGCGGACGAACGTGAGCCGTTCCGCCGGCTTCGTCGTCTTGGGGCAGGCGACCTCGCGCGCGCCGGCCTTGCGCGCGGCGTCGAGCAGGCCCTTGCCCTTGGCGCCGCCGGCGTGGAGGAGGACGAGGGAGATGTCCTCGACGGGGTCGGCGAGGTAGGCCTTGACGTCCTTGACGGAGTCGGCGGAGAGGTCCTGCGCGTTCCGGACGACGAGCACCTTGCGCTCGGCGAAGAGCGAGGGGCTGGTGAGCTCGACCAGCGTCCCGGGCTGGAGCTGGTCGGAGGTGAGGTCGCGCACGTCCGTGTCGGCGTCGGCGGCCCGCGCGGCGGCGACCACCTCCTGGACGACGCGGTCGAGGAGCAGGTCCTCCTGCCCCACCGCGAGGGTCACGGGGCCGAGGAGGTCGTCGGGGGAAGTCTTTCTGGTGGCCATCGCGCTCCAGCATCCCACGGGCCACCGACAGCCATGCCCGAGAATGACGGGGTGAGCGAACGACACGTACTGGTACTGCCCGACCGCGACACCGCCGAAGAGGTCGCGGGCGAGCTCCCCGACCGGTTCGGCGTGCCCGAGGAGCCCCAGCTCGTCCGGGACGCCCTGGCCGGGGAGGACGACGCCGAGGACGCCCAGTGGCTGGTGGTCGTGGAGGACCCGGAGGGCCGGCTCGACCCGGCGGCCCTGGACGCGCTGGCCGCCGAGTACGAGGGCTGGCTGGAGTCCCCGTAGGCACCGTGGGCGCCCCGCGGCGAGGGAGGCGGGGAGGGCCTCCGGCGGCTCCTCAGCCCTGTGCCTTCTTGGGGACGATCTGGATGTCGAGGTCGATGCTGATGCTGGACCCGACGGCCGCGATGCCCCGCGCGAGCAGCGTCTGCCAGGTGAGCGTGAAGTCCTCGCGGTGCAGCTCGGTGGTGGCGCGGCAGGCGGCCCGCGTCTCGCCCTCCAGGCCGCTGCCGAGGCCCAGGTAGCGGGTGTCCAGCGTCACCGTGCGGCTCACGCCGTGGAGGGTGAGGGCGCCGGTGACGGCCCAGCGGTTCCCGCCCCGGTGGGTGAACCGCTCGCTGAAGAACTCGAGCGTCGGATGGACGCCGACGTCCAGGAAGTCACCGGAACGCAGGTGGTCGTCCCGCATCTGGACGCCGGTGTCGATGGAGGCCGCGTCGATGACGACGTGCATCGCCGACTGCTCCATGCGGTCGGCGATCCGCACCGCCCCCGCGAAGCCGTTGAACCGGCCGTGGATCCGGGCGAGCCCGATGTGCCGGGCGGTGAAGCCGATCTGCGAGTGCGTGGGGTCGATCTCCCAGTCGCCCGGTTCCGGCAGCTGGGGCTGCGGGGCCACCTGGAGCAGGACGTCGCCGAGGCCGGTGTGGCCGCCCTCGGCGACGACGGCGGAACCGTGGTGCGGCGTGTACCCCTCGGCGGTGACCGCGAGCCGGTACTCGCCCGCGGGCACCGTCGCGAGCGCCGTGCCGTACGGGTCGGTCTCGCCCGCCAGCACCTTGCGGCCCGCGGCGTCGCTGACGACGAACTCGGCCTGGCGGACGGGTTCGTGCACGGGGTCGAGCACCCGGCAGCTCAGCACTCCCGCCGAGGGCGGGACGGCGATGCCGGCGAGCGGTCCGCCGCGCGCGGCGCCCGCCGCGCGCTTCCCGAAGAGACGGTCCAGCATTCCTTACGCACCCCCGTGCGACTCGTTCATCATGCAACTAAGTTGCATTCGATCATCGATGAGGGGTTCGAGGCAAACGAGCCAAGTGTTACCGAGGGTCCGAATTATGCATTCCGCTTTTCCCCGATCCCTCCCCGTACGACCGGCAGCGCGTCCAGCACGATCCCGAACAGGTCCCGGTAGGCGTCCCGCACCTCCGCCTCGCTCTCCAGCTCCCGCTCGACGCGCTCGCCGTGGGCCCGGGTGATCAGCTTCCGGTCGCTGAGGGTGACCCGGCCGTCCTCGGTCAGCAGGGAGCAGATGAGCGAGCGCGGGAAGTGCGAGTCGGGCGAGGTCCGGTGGTACCAGGCCCCGGCCGTGAAGTCGGCGAGCTCGCGCGGCCTGGGCTCCAGCCGGTACTGCGGCTTGCCGTCCCTCAGGACGTCCAGGTCGCCGTCGCCGGTCTCCGCGATCCGGAAGACACCGCCCGGGTCCTCCTGGTCGGTGCGCGAGTCGAAGGCGAGCGGGAAGTGGCTGTGATCGCCGAAGCCGACGTCGGCCAGCCACCTCTCCCCGTCGGCGGTCTCCACCAGCGACGCCATGTGGTCGTACGGGATGCCGGGCCTCCCCTCCGGGCCGATGACCCGCGCCTGGAGCAGCGCCACCCGGTAGCCCAGGCCCCGGAGCAGGACGGCGAAGGTGGTGTTGACCTCGTAGCAGAAGCCGCCCCTGCGGGCGCCCACCACCTTGTCGAGCAGCGCCTTCTCGTCCAGGACGATGTCCTCGCCGAGGTGGATCGACAGGTTCTCGAACGGCACCCGCCGCAGGTGCCGCACGTGCAGCTCCCGCAGCGCCGCGGCGTCCGCCCGCGCCGGCCGCACCGCCCCGATGCGCAGCAGATAGGCGTCGACCTCGGACGACCGGGGCACATACGGCCCGGCCGGGGGCGTCGGCGCGGTGGGCGGGGTCGGGGGCGTCGGCGCGACGGGCGGGGTCGGGGGCGTCGGTGCGGTCGTCATACCGGAAGTCTGCCGGTCGGCTCTTCCTCCACGGGCATCATTTCCTCCTCCCTGACGGGAAGTTCCCGCATCCTCGGCAGCGGCGAGGGCAACAGCCACAGGACGGCGAGAACGGCGCCGGCGGTCGCGATCCACAGCGTCGGACGCAGCCCGATCGCGGAGCCGAGCAGGCCGCCGGCGAGCGCGCCGAGCGGACGGAATCCGTGGTTGAGCGTCCGGAACGCCCCCATGACCCGCGCCCGCACGGCGTCCGGTATCAGCGCCATCTGCAGGGACCCCGCGGAGATGTCCGCGAGCATCACCCCGACGCAGGAGAGGAACTCCGCCACGAACACGACGGCCACCACCAGCGGAAGCGGTCCGCCGGCCAGGGGGATCAGGAGCAGCGGCAGCGTGAACCCGAGGAAGCCGACGACGATCGAGGCCCCGACGCCGATCCTGCGGACGACCGCCCCTCCGCAGGCAGCGCCAAGCAGGCCCCCCACGGCCCCGGCCCCGAGGATCAGTCCGAGCAGGCCGGCACCGATGCCGAGTTCGGCGGTCGCGTAGAGCACGAACAGGGTGTGGAACATGTAGTTGAAGAACTGGATGGTGCCGGACGCCGCGAACAGCGCCCGCATCGAGGGCTCCCTCAGCACCCAGCGCATCCCCTCGCTGAAGTGCCCCTTGGCCACGGGGGCCGGCGGGGGCTCGACGGGCCTGATCCGGGCCAGGTACCCCGCGGACACCAGGTAGGTGAGGGCGTCCGCGACGAGGGCGAAGGGCGCGCTGAGCACCTGGACGAGGATGCCGCCGATCCCGGGACCCGCCAGCCACGCCATCGAACGGCTGCCGTTGACCAGCGCGTTCGCCTGCACGTACCCCTCGGTGGGGACGAGCGACACGAGGAGGGTCGTGTTGCAGACCTCGAAGAGAACGGTGAGGGCCCCGATGCCGAAGGCCACCGCGTACAGCTGGCCGAGCGTCAGCGCGTCCAGGGCGTAGGCCACGGGGAGCGTCAGGACCAGTGCCGCCCGGCCCACGTCGGCGGCGATCATGGCGCGTCTGCGGTGGGCCTGGCGGTCGGCCCAGGCACCGATCGGCAGGTTGAGCAGCAGGGCGGGCAGCAGTTCGGCCGTCTTGAGCCAGCCCATCGCGGCGGCGTCGGCGCCGAGGATCAGGACGGCGGCGAGCGGGATGGCGATCAGCGATATCTGGTCCCCGGCGAGGGACACCGTCTGGCCGGTCCAGTAGCGGCGGAAGGACCGCTCGCGCAGCAGGGCCGGTACACGTTCCACGAGGGCCATCTCCTTCACTCCTCTTCGCTCTCGGGGACTTCCTGGTCCAGATGGGCGATCCGCAGGATGCTGACCTGCCGCGCGCCCTCGGGCCTGAGGGACGGGTCGGAGCGGCGGTCCTCGTAGGGGCGGAGCAGCGCGTCGATCCGCTCCCCGAGGCCGGTCAGCTCCTCGGGGGTGAGGTAGAGCAGGGTGTCGCCGAACTCCTCGGCCTCCCGCCACTCCCTCGGCAGCCGGTGCCGGTTCTCCATGGCCCGGGTGACCCGCTCGAAGTACCGCTCGATGACCGCCAGGCTCAGCGCGTCGGCGGCCTGCGCCACCGTCGCGTCCTCGCTGTACTCGGGCCACTCCGTGTACCGCGCCGTCGCCCTCCAGGGCTTCTCCCGCCCCCGCCCGCCCGGCGCCTCCTCCACGAGCCCGTACTTGGCGAGTATCCGCAGGTGGTACGAGCAGCTGGCCACGGACTCCCCGGTCAGCTCGGCCGCCCGGGTGGCGGTGAACGGCCCGCTGCCGCGCAGCAGCCCCACCAGGGTCATCCGCAGCGGGTGGGCGTAGGCCCGCAGGGCGCGGGGGTCGGTCAGTCGGATACTGCGGGGCTGTCCGCCCTCGGGCTCGCTGATCTCCGGCATGATGAAAAGATATCTTTAGAAAGACTCCTTTACAAGCAATCTCCACCCACGACTCCCCTGGGCAGCAGTCCCGGGCCAGCGCGCCGGCGAGCTGCTTCGGCCCACCTGGGACGCCCCCCGGTACCCGCCTCCGTCACCACCCCCTCGGCACCGCCATCAGCCCCCTCCCCGCACCCACCACCACGATCGCCCCGTCCCGGTCCGTCCGCAGGACCCGCGCACCGCCCGCCCGCAGTGCCCCCACCGTCCGGGGCGAGGGATGCCCGTACGGGTTGTCCCGGCCCGTCGACACCAGGGCGAGCCGTGGCCGCGCCGCCGCCATCAGCCCCGGGTCCTGGTGCGCGGACCCGTGGTGCGCGACCTTGAGGACGTCCACCGGCAGGAGTGCGGGGTACGCCCGCAACAGCTGCCGCTGCGACGGCGGTTCGAGGTCGCCGAGGAGCAGCAGACTCGCCCCGCCCCGGGCCCTGACGAGCAGCGCGACGCTGGCGTCGTTCGGCCCGGCGCGCGCCCCACCGGCGACAGCCGCCCTGGCGTCCGCCGGAGGCCAGAGCACCCGCCATGCCAGGGCCCCGACCCGACGCTCCTCCCCCGGCCCCGCCCTGACCAGCGGGACCCGCGCCGCGGTCGCCGTACGCCGCACGAACGCCGCCTGCGCAGGTGGCTCTTCGAGCCCCGTCGTCTGGATCGCCCCCACCGACCGCCCCCGCAGCACGCCCGGCAGTCCGGCCACGTGGTCCGCGTGGAAGTGGGTGAGCAGCAGCAACGGCACCCGCATCACGCCGAGTTCCCGCAAGCAGCGGTCGACCGCCGCCGGGTCGGGTCCCGCGTCCACCACCACCGCGGCGTCCCCGCCCGCCGCGAGCACCGTCGCGTCCCCCTGCCCCACCTGGCACATCGCGAACACCCAGTCGTGCGGCGGCCACCCGGTGGCCCACCGGGCGAGCGGCGCCGGCCGCACCACCACGACCAGCAGCAACGCGGCGAGCACCACGGCGACCGGCCCCCGGTACGGCAGCCTGCGCGCCCCGAGCACCACCAGCGCCGTGAGCAGCGCGAGGAGAAGACCACCCCACCAGCCACCGGGCCAGACCAGCTCGGCACCCGGCAACGCCGCCCCGCCACGGGCCACGCCGGCGATCCACCCGGCGGGCCACCCCGCCACCCACGCCAGCACCTCCGCACCCGACGCCCACACCGGCGCCAAGGCGAGCGTGGCGAACCCGAGCACCGTCGCCGGAGCGACCGCCAGCTCCGCGAACAGGTTCGCGGGGACGGCGACCAGGCTCACCCGGGCCGCGAACACCACCACCACCGGGGCGCACACCGCCTGCGCGGCCAGCGCCGCCCCCAGCGCCTCGGCGAGCCGGCCGGGCACCCGGCGCTCCTTCAGCGCATCGCCCCATCGCGGGCCCAGGGTCAGCAGGGACCCGGTCGCCAGGACGGAGAGCAGAAAGCCGTGACTCCGCGCGAGCCAGGGGTCGTAGAGAACCAACAGCAGGACCGCGGCCGCCAGGGCGGGGATCAGCGATCTCCGTCGGCCGGTGCCGATCGCCAGCAACGCGATGCCTCCGCAAGCGGCCGCGCGCAACACGCTCGGATCGGGCCTGCAGACGACCACGAAGGCGGTCGTCAGCGCGCCGCCCACCAGCGCGGTGAGCCGAAGCGACAGGCCGAGCCGGGGCGCGAGCCCCTTCCGCTCCACCTGGTGCGCCCGCCCGGGGCGCCCGATGAGCAGCAGCAGGACGATCGAGAGGTTGCTGCCGGACACCGCCAGCAGGTGGGTGAGGTCGACGGCCTCGAAGGCGGCCCGCAGGTCGGGGGCGATCCGGGAGGTGTCCCCGACCACCAGCCCGGGCAGCAGGGCCCGGGCGTCCGGGTCGAGCCCCTCGGTGGCCCTCCGCAGCCCTGCCCGCAGCTCTCCCGCCGTCCGCTGTGCGGCGCTGGGCGCTCCCACGATCCGCGGGGGCCCCGCCCCCTCGACCTTGAGCACCGCGGCGAACGGCTCTCCGGACCGCAGCGGCGGCGCGAGCCGGGCACCGACCCGCAGCCGGGTCGAGGGAAGCAGCCGCAGCCACTCCTCCCGCCCCTCCCCCGAGGGCACGATCAACAGGACCGGCGCCCTGGTCCGGTGCACCATGCCGTCCGACCGCTCGACCCGGGTCACCTCCCCGTCCAGAACGACCGAGACCGGCGCCATCGCGTCGCCCCGCACCCGGGGTCTCGTCAGCCGCGGGTCGGACGTCACCGTCACCTCGGCCTGCGCCCGCGCGTACTCCGCAGCGAGCACCGGCACGGGCCCGCGCCTCAAGTCCGCAGCGTGCAGCCCCGCCGACATCCCCCCGGCCGCCGCACACAGCAGGATCCCGGCACACGCCGTCCCCCGCAGCCGCCACCCCGACGAACCCCCCACCACCCGGCCGGCACCCACGCTCCCGCCCGCACGCGTGCCCCCGCCGCCGCCGACACCGGCACCAGCACCAGCACCAGCACCGGCACCGGCACCGGCCTCGGCCTCGGCCTCGATCTCGATCTCGGTCGCAGATGTCCCACCCGACCTCCGCGCCCGCGCCGCCACCTCAACCGACACCCACACGGCCGCGGCACCCACCATGCAGACCGTCACGCCCGCCACCGTCGACCATCCCGTGGCGCCCACGGCCCAGGCGGCGGCCGCCCAGGCCGCGCCCGCGAGAGGAACGAGCCGGAGATCCAGCGGACCTTCGTCCTCCACCGGCTCCGGGTCGCGCCTCACGGCCGCACCAGCGGTTCGAGGTCGGCGAACCGTCGCTCACCGATACCGTTGACCTCCCGCAACTCCGCGACGGACCGGAATCCGCCGTGCTCGACGCGGTGGTCGACGATGTGCTGGGCGAGAACGGGTCCGACGCCGGGCAGCGTGTCGAGCTGCTCGACCGTCGCCGTGTTGAGGCTCAACGGCACGGCCGGTCCGCCCCCACCGCCGACTCCTCCGCCCGCGCCCCCACCGACGCCCACGCCGCCCGGCGGCGCTCCTGGCAGACCGACGAGCACCTGCTCCCCGTCGAAGAGGACACGGGCCCGGTTGAGCCCCGTGAGATCGGCGCCCGGACGGGCCCCGCCGGCCGCCTCCAGGGCGTCCGCCACCCGCGAGCCCGCGGGCAGCGTCAGCACCCCGGGCCTGAGCACCTTGCCGCCCACGTCGACGACCACCTGCGCCCCGGCCCCCGCGGGCCCAGCAGCCGGCCCCAGGCCGGCCCCCGTCCCCGGCCCGGCCCGCTCGGCGGGAACAGCGCGCCCCGCGGACCCTGCAGACCCCGCGAGCCCGGCAGCTCCAGCAGGCCCGCCGCCGAGCAGCCCCACCACGCCACCAGCGCCTTCACCCGCACCCTCCGCCCCGGCCCCACCACCCACGGCGCCACCCGCACCCGCACGGACAAGCTCCGGAGCCCGCACCGGCTCGGGCCTGCCCCTCCAGAAGTAGCCACCCGCCAGCCCCACGGCCACGACGAGGAGCACCGTCAGCGCGGCCAGCGTCCTCGGTTCGAGCCCGCACCTCGTCTGCACCCACACCGGCGTCCGTTCCCGGATGGCCGCCGCACACCGCGCCCACCCCCTCGTCCTCGTCCCGGACGTCGGCGACCCCCGCTCCGGCGCCGGTGGTTCCTCCGGCTCCTCCGCCTCCTGCGACGGCACCCACGGCACCCGTGCCGGGGACGCGGCCGAAGGGAGGAGAGACCACGGAGGAGGCGCTTCCCCGCCCGGCTCCCCCACGCTCAGCGACTCTTCGGTCGCCGGTGCCACATCCGGCAGTGCCCTCCCGCCCGGCGGGGCGACGCCCGGCGGGGCCGTCGAAGGGAACAGGGCCTCGCCCCGCCGCCGTGCACCGGCCCCGGGCGCCGTGGTGGCCCCCCGGCCCCGGACGTGCCTCCCGGCCCGGTCAGGGTCCGTTCCGTACGTCCTGGAGCGGCTCCGTCCGTCCGAGCCGGGGGGCCTGCCGGGGCCGCTGGTCGACGGGCCGGAGAAGGAGGCGGTGCCGGAGGCGGCCGATGCGATGCCTGTGCGAAGAGTCATGAGCGTGACGGTAGGAGTCACGACCGGACCGTGCCGGGGCCGCTCGCGTTCGGTGGACGGAGCGTCCGCTGTGGACAACTCCGTCATCCTCACGAGGAGGCGGGCGGGATCAGCGCGGAGAGACGACCACCGCGAGGAGCCCGGGGCCGGTGTGAGCGCCGATGACCGCGCCCACCTCGCTGACGTGGAGTTCCTCGACTCCCGGCACCCGCTCCCTGAGCCGGTCGGCGAGGGCGGCGGCGCGCTCGGGCGCGGAGAGGTGGTGGACGGCGATGTCGACGGCGCCGGAGCCGGCGCGCTCCACGGCGATCTCCTCGAGGCGCGCGATGGCCTTCGAGGCGGTGCGCACCTTCTCCCGCAGCTCGATGCGCCCGCCGTCGAGTTCGAGGAGCGGCTTGACCGCGAGGGCGGAGCCGAGCAGGGCCTGCGCGGTGCCGATGCGCCCGCCGCGGCGCAGGTAGTCGAGGGTGTCGACGTAGAAGTAGGCGGAGGTTCCCGCGGCGCGCTTCTCGGCGGCGGCGACGGCCTCGTCGAGCGAGCCGCCGGCCTCGGCGACCTCCGCCGCCGCGAGGGCGCAGAACCCCACCGCCATGCCCATCATGCGGGTGTCGACCACCCGTACGGGCACGGGCGCGTCCTTCGCCGCCAGGACGGCGGCGTCGTAGGTCCCCGAGACCTCGGCGGAGAGGTGGAGGGAGACGACGCCCGTGGCCCCGGCCTCGGCCGCCGCGCGGAAGGCTGCGGCGAACACCTCGGGGTTGGGGCGCGAGGTGGTGACGGGCCGCCGCTTCTGCAGGGCCTCGGCGAGGGCCACCGCCGAGACCTCGGTGCCTTCTTCGAGGGCGCGGTCGCCGATGACGACGGTCAGCGGGACCGTGGTGATCGCGTGCCGCTCCCTCGTCTGGCGTGGCAGGTAGGCCGTGGAATCGGTGACGATCGCGACATGCCGGGACATGAGCGGGAGGTTACCCGCCGCTGCCGCCGCGTGGCAGCCCGGCCCCCCTCGCCGCCCGGGTCGCGGCGTCAGGTGGTCGTCTCGGGCCGGGCGGTCTTCTCCCAGGGGTAGGCGGTCCGCCGGGGATCGGGCGCCGTGATCGCGGGCTGGTCCCCGCCGGCCGTCGGTCCGGGAGCGGCGGCCTCGCCGTGCCGCGGGGCACCGGGGGTGGCGCCCGGGGTACCCGGGGCCGCGGAGTCCGGCACGGTCCAGTGGCGCAGGGCGCCCGCCTCGACGTCGATCTGGGCGCTGAGCGTCGACAGGTCGTCCTCGGCGAACCTGACCGCCCGGTCGCGGGCCGCGCGGCGCAGGGCGTCTGCCGAGCCGGTGATCCGCTCGGTCCGTGCGGCGAGTTCGGGGAGCTGCCCGGCGACCCACGCCCGGTCGGGCTCCCGCTCCAGGCGCTTGAGGTCGCCGTCCAGTTCGAGGCCGTGGGCGCTGAGCCGGTGGAAGAGGTCGAGGGACTCCTTCAGCGAGGCGTCCTCGACGGCGCCCGCCTGCAGCGCCTCCTGGGTGGCGCGCATCGAGGTGCGCAGGGTGAGCCGCAGCCGGGCGAGCTCGCTCGCGACCCCGGCCTGGCCGAAGCTCTTGGCCCGCAGAGTGGTGTCCTCGACCGTGCGCCGGGCCTGGTCGAGGGTGCGGTCCACTCCGCGTTTGGCGGCCTTCGCGACCTTCACCGTGGCGTACACCCCGAGCGCCACGAAGGCGAAGAAGAGCAGCGCCATGATCGTGATAATCGTGGCTTCCATGTGCGCCCCTCCGGCGTCCGTCGTCATCCCCACGACTGTGGTTCTTCCACGGTAAACGGAACAGGCAGGCCGGGGGTTCCATCGGAACCCCCAACCTGCCCGTAGGGGAAACCCCTGTGTGCGTCAGCCGGCGACGATGTTGACCAGCTTCGGCGCGCGCACGATCACCTTGCGGATCTGCGCGCCGCCGAGCGCCGCGACCACGTGCGGGTCGGCCAGCGCCAGGGTCTCCAGGTCGGCGTCGGTGATCTCCGGGGAGACCTCCAGACGGGCCCTGACCTTGCCCTTGATCTGGACGACGCAGGTCACGGTCTCGTCGACGACGTAGGCCGGGTCGGCGACCGGGAAGTCCTGGTGGACGACCGAGTCGGAGTGGCCCAGGCGGCGCCACAGCTCCTCGGAGATGTGGGGCGCCAGCGGGGCGACCAGCAGGACCAGCTGCTCGGCGACCGGCCGGGAGATCGCTCCGCCCACCTTGGTCAGGTGGTTGTTCAGCTCGGTGATCTTGGCGATGGCGGTGTTGAAGCGCATGGCCGCCATGTCCTGCGAGACGCCGTCGATCGCCTTGTGCAGGGCGCGCAGGGTGTCCTCGTCGGGTGCGGCGTCGACGACGGTGACCTCGCCGGTCGACTCGTCGACGATGTTGCGCCACAGGCGCTGCAGCAGCCGGTACTGGCCGATGACCGCGCGCGTGTCCCAGGGACGCGAGACGTCCAGGGGGCCCATGGCCATCTCGTACAGGCGCAGCGTGTCGGCGCCGTACTCGGCGCAGATCTCGTCGGGCGTGACCGCGTTCTTCAGGGACTTGCCCATCTTGCCCAGGACGCGGCTGACCTTCTCGCCCTGGTACCAGAAGCCGCCGTCGCGCTCTTCGACCTCGGCCGCCGGCACGGCGATCCCGCGCGCGTCCCGGTAGACGAACGCCTGGATCATGCCCTGGTTGTACAGCTTGTGGAACGGCTCGGCCGAGGAGATGTGGCCCAGGTCGAACAGCATCTTGGACCAGAAGCGCGCGTACAGCAGGTGCAGCACGGCGTGCTCCGCGCCGCCGACGTACAGGTCGACGCCACCGGTCGGCATGCCCTCGCGCGGGCCCATCCAGTACTGCTCGACGGCCGGGTCGACCAGCTGCTCGGAGTTGCGCGGGTCCAGGTAGCGCAGCTCGTACCAGCAGGAGCCGGCCCAGTTGGGCATGGTGTTGGTCTCGCGGCGGTAGCGGCGCGGGCCGGCGCCGTCGCCCAGGTCCAGGGTGACGTCGACCCAGTCCTCGTTGCGGGACAGCGGGGTCTCGGGCCGGGTGTCGGCGTCGTCCGGGTCGAAGGTGCGCGGCGAGTAGTCCTCGACCTCGGGCAGCTCCAGCGGCAGCATCGACTCGGGCAGCGAATGGGCGACGCCGTCCTCGTCGTAGACGATCGGGAAGGGCTCGCCCCAGTACCGCTGGCGGCTGAACAGCCAGTCGCGCAGACGGAAGTTGACGGTGCCCTCGCCGATGCCGCGGTCGGCCAGCCAGGCGGTGATCTTCGCCTTGGCGTCGACGACGCCCAGGCCGTCCAGGGAGATCTCGTCGTTGGCGGAGTTGACCAGCTTGGCCTCGTAGGAGGCGAAGGCGTCGTCCCACGCGGCGGGGTCGGTGCCGCGGCCGTCGGAGGGCTCCACGACGCAGCGCATCGGCAGCTCGAAGGCGCGCGCGAAGGCGAAGTCGCGGGTGTCGTGCGCGGGGACGGCCATGATGGCGCCGGTGCCGTAGCCCATCAGGACGTAGTCGGCGATGAAGACGGGGACCTGCTCGCCGCTGACCGGGTTGGTCGCGTACGCACCGGTGAAGACGCCGGTCTTGTCCTTGGCCTCGGCCTGGCGCTCGACGTCGGACTTGGAGGCGGCCTGCTTGCGGTAGGCGTCGACGGCCTCGGACGGGGTGGCGTGTCCGCCGGTCCACACGTCGTGGGTGCCCTCGGGCCAGGTGGCCGGGACGATCTTCTCGACCAGGTCGTGCTCGGGGGCCAGGACCATGTAGGTGGCGCCGAACAGGGTGTCCTGGCGGGTGGTGAAGACGGTGATCGCGCCGGTGTCGCCGACCTGGAAGTCGACGCGGGCGCCCTCGGAGCGGCCGATCCAGTTCCGCTGCTGCAGCTTGATGGCCTCGGGCCAGTCCAGCCCGTCCAGGTCGTCCAGCAGGCGGTCCGCGTAGGCGGTGATCCGCATGTTCCACTGGCGCAGCTTGGACTTGAAGACGGGGAAGTTGCCGCGCTCGGAGCGTCCGTCGGCGGTGACCTCCTCGTTGGCCAGGACGGTGCCCAGGCCGGGGCACCAGTTGACGGGCGCCTCGGAGGCGTACGCCAGGCGGTACTCGCCCAGGACGTCGGAGCGCTCGGCGGGGGTCAGCTCGTTCCACGCGCGCGTGGAGCCGGGGATCTCACGCGTGCCGTTCTCGAACTGCTCGATCAGCTCGGCGATCGGACGGGCCTTGCGGGCCTCGTCGTCGTACCAGGAGTTGAAGATCTGCAGGAAGATCCACTGCGTCCACTTGTAGTACTCCGGGTCGATCGTGGCGAACGACCGGCGCTTGTCGTGGCCCAGGCCCAGCCGGCGCAGCTGGACCTTCATGTTCTCCATGTTGGCCTCGGTGGACACGCGCGGGTGCGTGCCGGTCTGCACGGCGTACTGCTCGGCCGGCAGGCCGAAGGCGTCGAAGCCCAGGGTGTGCAGCACGTTGTGGCCGGTCATGCGCGCGTGGCGGGCGAAGACGTCTGTCGCGATGTACCCCAGCGGGTGGCCGACGTGCAGGCCCGCACCCGAGGGGTACGGGAACATGTCCATGATGAACTTCTTGGGGCGCTCGGCGACCGCGGGGTCGCCCGCCAGGTCGCCGGTGGGGTTCGGCGCCTCGTAGGTGCCCTCGGCGTCCCAGAAGTCCTGCCAGCGTGCCTCGATGTCGGCGGCCATGGCTGCCGTGTAGCGATGCGGGGCCGCCGTCTCGGCGGCCGTATTGATCTCGGTCATGGTCCTTGAAGCTCCATCGATCGTCTCTGCCCACGGCCACTGACTGCCGAAATGAAAAATCCCCTCGCACAGGAGGGGATGCCGCGCCGACTCCGACAGATGTCCGTCATCCGTCGGGACTGGTCAGCGCGGCTCGGTAAGCAGGAGGCGTACGGCACGCATGGCGCCAGGGTACCGCAGGGGCCGACGGGGCCGCACCGGCGTTCCGGGGCCGGAGACGGGGCGAACACGAGGACGGACACCGTGCGGAGGGCGAGACCGGAGGCGGGGCGGACACGAAGAAGCGGGCCACCCGATCCGGGTGGCCCGCTTTCTTTTCTGTGGAGCTAAGGAGAATTGAACTCCTGACCTCCTGCATGCCATGCAGGCGCTCTACCAACTGAGCTATAGCCCCTTGCTGTTTTCCGTCTCCGTTTTGGTTTCCCTCGCGGCGACAGACAGAACATTAACCGGCCCCCGGCCAGATCTCCAAATCCATTCCCCGGGCCCCTCCGACCTGCCCGGGTAGGGTCGCGGACTGTGTCCGTCTCCGTGCTCTCCCGAACCCGCGCCCGGCCCTGGCCCCTGGTCACCGCCGCGGCGGTCTGTCTGCTCTCGTTCGCCGCCTTCTGGGTGGCGCAACGTCTCGCCCACGTGAACATGCTCGACGTGATGGTCTACCGGGCCGAGGGCGAGACCGTGCGGGCCGGCGGCGACCTCTACGCGATGCGTGCCACGTCCGCGAACCTCGGCATGACCTATCCGCCCTTCGCGGCGCTGCTCTTCGTCCCGCTGACCCTGGTGAGCGTCCCGCTGATGCGCACCCTCAGCACGGCGGGCAACCTGCTCCTGGTCGTCGCCCTGGTACAGCTGTCGCTGCAACTGGTCCGCCCGTCGCTGTCGCGTACGGACCTGTGGCGCACGACCCTGTGGGTCGCGGCGGCCGTGGTCTGGTGCGAGCCGGTGTGGACGACGCTGCGGTACGGGCAGATCAACCTGCTGATAGCGGTGGCGGTGCTCTGGGACCTCACCCGCCGGGAGAACAGCCGCTGGGCCGGCCTGGGCATCGGTCTGGCGACCGCGGTGAAGCTCACACCGGGCCTCTTCGTGGTCCTGCTGCTCGCCGCCGGCGTGCTGCTGTGGCGCCGGGACCGGAGCTGGAACCGGTGGCTGCGCACGGCGGCGACGGCCACCGGGGTCTTCCTGGGCACCACGCTGGCCGTGGCGGTGGCCCTGCCGGCGGACTCCAGGCGGTTCTGGACGCAGACGCTGTTCGAGACCGGGCGGGTCGGCTTCGCCGAGGAGACCGCCAACCAGTCCATCCGCGGGGTCCTGGCCCGGCTGATGCACACCGACGACCCGGGCATGTGGTGGGCGGTCACGGCCGCCGTCCTCGGCGGCGCGGCCATGGTCCTGGCGGTGCGGGCCGCGGTGCGGGGCGACAAGGCGGTGGCCGTGCTCGTCTGCGCGTTCACGGCCCTGATGATCAGCCCGATCTCCTGGTCCCACCACTGGGTCTGGTGCGTGCCGCTGCTGATCCTCCTGGCGGACCGCGCCACGCGCGTGTGGCAGGTGACCGGAGCGGTCGCCCTGGTCTTCGCCTCGTTCGCGCTGTGGTGGGTCCCGCACGACCCGGGCCGTCCCGAACTGGACCAGAACGCGGGGCAGATGCTGCTCTCCGCGGTCTACCCGCTGACGGCGACGGCGCTGCTGGTGGGGTACGCGCTGACGCTGCGGCGTCAGGCCGTGGCGAAGGAGTAGAACCGCTTGAGGGTGCAGTGCTCGTCCAGGAGCCGGCCGTAGATCGGCTCACCCTCGAGTTCGCGGTAGGTCTCGATCGGGTCGCCTTTTATGATCAGCGCCCGCGCGCACTCCTCGCACCAGTACTGGAACCCGGTGTTGACGGGGTCCATGTCCCGCACGATGGGCGTGCCGCTGCCGCACCAGTCGCACTTCCGCCTGTGTGCACCCACTCGATCAGCTCCAGCCGTGGCCGCAGGCCGTGCACCCATAGGACACCCCGCCGTTGTCGCCGAGCACTTGGGTCACACCCTCCCGTCCGGAGCCTCGTCCCCCTCCGGCCGTCCCGATTCTGCCATGGCCCCGCAAGAGGGTCAGCGTGCTTGGCGAGGCGGCACCGCCGAGGCCGCACCGAGGGCCGAGGCGACGGCCAGGGCGACGACGGTCGCCCACAGCGCGTCGGCGGAACTCCGGGCTCCGGAGCCGTCGAGCCGGCCCAGGAACAGGGTGCCGAAGGTGGCGACGCCGATGAGCTGGCCGAGCTGGGTGACGGTGGCGAGCAGTCCGCTGGCGTCGGCCGCGTCCTCGGCCCGTACGGTGGCCAGCGCGCCGGTGAGGGCGGGGCTGAAAGCCAGCGAGATCCCCGCTCCGAGGGCGCCCAGAGCCGGGTAGAGGCCCCAGCCGCCCGCGGTGCCGTCGCCGAGCAGCCGGCCGACGGCGAGGGCGGACACGGCCGCGAGGAGGAATCCGCCCGGGACGAGCACCCGCAGCAGCCGGGGCGGGCAGCGCCGCCAGGTCAGGCCGACGGCGCCGAAGACCACGGCGGCGGGGCCGAAGGTGAGCCCCGCGCGCAGGGCGCTGTGGCCGAGCCCGCCCTGCAGGTGCAGGGTGAGGGTGAACAGGAAGCCCGCGTTGACGCCCATGGCGACGGTGATCCACAGGACCGCCCTCCCCATGCCGGGAATCCGCAGGACCCGGGGGGCGATGAGCGGCGCGCCGCCACGGCGGGCGAGGCGCGACTCGTACGCGCCGAAGACCGCGAGGAGGACCAGGGAGCCGCCCAGGGAGAGCCGGGACCACAGCGGCCAGTCCTGCTCCTGCCCGAGGACCAGGGGGACGGTCAGCAGGGACACGGCGGCCGCGAGCAGCAGCAGACCGGTCAGGTCGAGGGCACGCGCCCGCGTGGGCGCCCCGTGGGTGTCGCGGGGCAGGACCCGGGCGCCGAGGACGAGCAGGACGAGCCCGATCGGGACGTTGACGAGGAAGACCGGCCGCCAGCCGGTGCCGAAGAGGTCGGCGCTCACCAGGACGCCGCCGACGACCTGGCCCGCGGCGGCGCCGGTGGCCAGGACCGCCGCGTAGGCACTGAGGGCCCGGACCCGGTGCTCGCCGGCGAAGTGGCGCTGGATGAGGCTGAGCACCTGCGGGATCATCAGGGCGGATCCGGCGCCCTGCACGATCCGGAACCCGATCAACTGGCCCGTTCCCGCGGCGAGTCCGCAGGCGAGCGAGGCCGCGGTGAAGAGGGCGAGTCCGGCGAGGTACGTCCGGCGGTGTCCGAGCAGGTCGCCGAGGCGGGCTCCCGTGATCAGCAACACCGCGTAGGCGACGGTGTATCCGGCGACGACCAGCTGCAGTTCGGCTCCGGAGGCGGCGAGTTCGGCACGGATGGTGGGGGCGGCGACGTTGACGATGAAGACGTCGAGGAGCGCCATGAACTGGGCGGCGAGCACCACGCCGAGCAGTACTCCGGGGCGGCTGTCGGTGCCTCGGTCTTTACTGAGTACGGGACGTGTCGTGGTCGAGGTCATGCGTCGAGCGTGACGGCGGGCCGATACGGGTAACGAGAGCCCGCTGATGCTGGTACTGACAGCACCTGGCAACGGCGGCACGGGGACTCGACCATGGGGGTGTGACGATGGTGGCAGGAGGACCGGCGCAGCGGCGCCGCCGGCCGGAGCTGGCCGCGTTCCTGCGCAGCCGCCGGGCCAGGGTGACGCCGGAGGACGTGGGCATGCCGCCGGGCCTCCGCCGCCGCACGCCGGGGCTGCGCCGCGAGGAGGTCGCCCAGCTCTCCGGGGTCGGCGTCACCTGGTACACCTGGCTGGAACAGGGCCGTCCGATCAACGCCTCCGCGCAGGTGCTCGACGCGGTCGCCCGCACCCTCCGGCTCGACCGCCCCGAGCGCGAGCACCTGTACCACCTGGCCGAGGTGCCGTACGCGCCGGACCGGACGGCCGAGGACGCCGAGGTGGTCAGCCCGGAGATCCAGGGGATCCTCGACGCCCTCGATCCCCATCCCGCGGTGCTCTACAACGCGCGGTACGACGTGCTCGCGACGAACGTCATGTACGAGCGGCTGCTGATGCAGGGCGGAGAGGGCCTGGACACCGGCCCGTTCGGCGTGCGCAACGTCCTGTGGGCCCTCTTCAGCGTGCCGGACCCCCGGTGCCCCGTCGTCGACCGGAGACGGGAGCTGCCGCTGATGGTGGCGCAGCTGCGGGGCGCGTACGGGCGCCATGTGGGCGAGCCCGCCTGGGAGGAGTTCGTACGGCGCCTCGCGGAGTCCAGTACCGAGTTCGCCCGGCTCTGGCGCAGCGGTGACGTGGTGCCGCCGGGGACCCGGGTGAAGACCTTCCGTCACGAGCGGGTGGGCGAGGTCCGGTTGACCTCGGTCTCCCTCTCGGTCAACGGGATGCCGGAGTGCCGGATCGTGGCCTACACGCCGAACGACGAGGAGAGCCGTCTCGGGATACAGTCCCTGCGCGACGGCGCATGACGACGAATCCCGCCCCCTGCTGGGGACGGGATCCGGTGATTGTGGAGCTAAGGAGAATTGAACTCCTGACCTCCTGCATGCCATGCAGGCGCTCTACCAACTGAGCTATAGCCCCTCGTGTTCTTCTGTTCCCTGCGCTCTGCGCTGCGAACAAGAAGAACTCTAGCCTGTGACCTGCCGGAAAGTGAAATCCGGGTCCCGCAGGCAGGCCGTCGGCGTCAGTCGTCGTCGCCGAGGACCGGCTCGGGCAGCGTGCCGGCGTTGTGCTCCGTGAGGCGCCACCCGCGCGCGCCTTCGCCCAGGACCGACCAGCAGCAGTTGGAGAGGCCGCCCAGGCTCTCCCAGTGCTGCGCCTCCAGGCCCAGCAGCCGACCGATGGTCGTGCGGATGGTGCCGCCGTGGCTCACCACGACGAGCGTGCCGTCCTCGGGCAGCTTGTCCGCGTGCGCCAGCACGACCGGAGCGGCCCGGTCGGCCACCTCGGTCTCCAGCTCGCCGCCGCCCCGGCGCACGGGCTCGCCGCGCTTCCACGCGGCGTACTGCTCGCCGAACCGCGCGACGATCTCGTCGTGGGTCAGCCCCTGCCACTCCCCCGCGTACGTCTCGCGCAGCGCGGAGTCGTGGACGACGGTGTGGCCGGTGAGCTCGGAGAGCTCGGCGGCGGTGGCCGCGGCCCGCTTCAGGTCGGAGGCCACGATGGCGTCCGGCTTCAGCGCGGCGAGCAGCCGGGCGGCACGGCGCGCCTGCCCGACGCCGGTCTCCGTGAGCTCGATGTCGGTCGAGCCCTGGAAGCGGCGCTCCAGGTTCCAGGAGGTCTGGCCGTGACGCCAGAGGACGATGCGGCGGCCGCTGCCGCCCTTGGTCGTGCTCAGCTCAGCTCACCGTCCACCTCGTCGGGCAGCCCGGCGGCGTGGTCGGACATGTCGACGCCGGTCAGGGTGGCGTGCTCGGCGCCCTTGCCGCGGGTCTTCTGCGCGTCCTCGGGGAGGGCCAGCTCGGGGCAGTCCTTCCAGAGCCGCTCCAGGGCGTAGAAAACGCGCTCCTCGCTGTGCTGGACGTGGACGACGATGTCGACGTAGTCCAGCAGGATCCAGCGCGCGTCGCGGTCGCCCTCGCGGCGGACCGGCTTGGCGCCGAGCTCCTTGTTGAGGCGCTCCTCGATCTCGTCGACGATCGACTTGACCTGGCGGTCGTTGGGCGCGGAGGCGAGCAGGAAGGCGTCGGTGATCGACAGCACGTCGCTGACGTCGTACGCGATGATGTCGTGCGCGAGCCGGTCGGCGGCCGCCTGGGCGGCGGTGTTGACGAGCTCGATGGAACGGTCCGTGGCGGTCACAAGCAGGCTTTCGTCGGCGGTCCAGTACCCCTCCAGGGTCTCACGGACCGCCGACGACCCCGCCAGCGAATTCCCGGGCGCCGTTACGAGGCTCCCGGCACCTTGTAGTCCTTGCCCAGGATCACGGTGACCGAGGCGCCCCCGACGAGCCGGCCCTTGGTGACCGAGCCCTCGGGCAGGCCCAGGGTCTTGGCGACCTCGACGGCCGTCGGCTTCTGGGCGTCGTCACCGTAGACGACCTGCGACTTCTCCTGCGCGGGTGCGCCGGAGCCGCCGACGAAGGCGTAGCCGCCGTTGATCAGGACGACCCGGGCGGCCTCGGTGGCGTCCTTGCCGGACCCGTCCCGGACGGAGACCCGGGGAACGTCGCCCGCCGCGGGCGCGGTGACCTTTCCGCCGAGGACGTCCTTCACCACTCCGGCGCTGGCGCTCTCGGAGAGCGATCCGTCCTGTCCGACGGGGAGCACGGCCGTCTTGTAGTCGCCGATCTTGGCGTGCTCGGCGAGCTTGGCCAGGGAGGCGGCGAGGTCCTTCTCCGGGAGCGAGGGGTCGAGGATCTGCTGGAGGGTCTCGACGGTGACCGTGGCGACCTCGGGGTCGGAGGAGATCTTGCGCAGGACCCCGTACATGACCTGGCCGAAGCGCTGGAGCTGCTTGGCCTCGGCCTCGCCGGGCGCCCGGTAGGTGGCGTAGGCGACGGCGGCGCGGCCGTTCAGGGTCTGCTTCTCGCCCTTCCTGACCAGCGGCTCGGCGCCCTTCTTGGTGTCGGGAACGTCGGTGTCGGTGTCCGTCTCGATGTTGCTGACGGCCTCGACGAGGTTCTCCAGGAACGGCGTGTCGAGCCGCCAGGTACCGGTGATCTTCGTGCCGAGGAGGTTGTCGATCGCGTCCCGGGTGCCGCCGGAACCGTCTTCCTCGACCGACTTCGCGAGGGTGGTCGCGGCGCCCTCGTCGTCGGCGACCACGAGCGCGTTGGGGAGCAGGATGGTGGTGCCCTGGCGAGTGGTCGTGTTGTCCACGAGCAGGGCGGTGGAGGTGCCGCCGCTCTTGAGGTCGTGGAGGTGGACGACGATCGTGTCGCGCTTCTGCGGGCCGGCCGCGGTGCCGCCCTTCTGCTCCGGGGCGGAGCTGCCCGGCAGCTTGCCCGCGGACCAGAGGTAGCCGACCCCGCCGACGACGGCGAGCACGAGGACGACGACGAGCGCGACGATCCGGTTGCGGCCGCGCCGCCGGGCCTCCTCGCGCCGCTCCGAGCGGCTCTCGGTGAACTTGAGCCAGTCGATGACGTCCTCGGAGTCCTCGTCGGGCTCCTCGATGAACGAGAACTGCTCGGTGCGGTAATCGCGGTCGTCGTCGTCCTGCCTCGGCGCGGCGGGGCGCTCGGGGGCCGGGCGCTGGCCGGGGACTCCGGCCGGGGCGGCCACCGGCGCGGCCGGCGGCACCGGGGCGGCGGGCGCGGCCTGGACCGGCGCGGGGGCCGGGGCGGGCTCGGCCTGGGCGGCCCACTGCTGCCCGGTGTCGTAGGTCGGGTAGGCGTAGCCCTGCTGCCCGTACGGGTCGTGCTGCGTCTCGTACGACGGCTGCTGCGGCTGCCCCTGCTGGGCGTAGGGGTCGTAGCCGTACGCCTGTTGCTGGGGCTGCTGCTGGCCCGCGTACGGGTCGTAGTGCTGCTGCACCTGCTGCTGGTACACCGGCTGCCCGTACTCGTCGTAGCCGATGATCTGCGGCTGCGGATGGTACGGGTCGTACGGCTGCTGCTGGTCGTTCACCGGTGCCCCTCCCCGAGGCTCACTCGCCGCGGTACAACTGGCGCTTGTCGATGTAGCGCACCACGCCGTCCGGCACCAGGTACCAGACGGGATCGCCCTGCGCGACCCTCGCCCGGCAGTCGGTGGAGGAGATGGCGAGCGCGGGCACCTCGACCAGCGAGACCCCGCCCTTGGGCAGTCCGTCGTCGGTGAGGTCGTGGCCCGGCCGGGTGACGCCGATGAAGTGGGCGAGCGAGAAGAGCTCCTCGGCGTCGCGCCAGGTGAGGATCTGTGCCAGCGCGTCGGCCCCGGTGATGAAGAACAGGTCCGAGTCGCTGTTGAGGGAGCGCAGGTCCCGCAGGGTGTCGATGGTGTACGTCGCCCCGCCGCGGTCGATGTCGATGCGGCTGACCGAGAACTGCGGGTTGGACGCGGTGGCGATCACCGTCATCAGATAGCGGTCCTCGGCGGCCGAGACGGCCTTGTGGCTCTTCTGCCACGGCTCCCCGGTCGGTACGAACACCACCTCGTCCAGGTGGAACAGGGCGGCCACCTCGCTCGCCGCCACCAGGTGTCCGTGGTGGATCGGGTCGAAGGTTCCGCCCATCACGCCGACTCGGCGCTTCGCGCGCGCGCCAGTAGGCACTTCCTGCTCTCCCATGCGTGCAGAGCCTACTGGCACGTCGGCGGACGCCGGTTCGCCGGTCGCCGGATCAGCGGTCGCGGTTGAAGCGGGTGGTGATCCACAGCAGCAGGAGCAGGGCGCCGAAGGCGCCGAAGCCGGTGAGGTAGGGGCTGAGGCTGTCGTGGTTGCCGCCGTGCTCGGCGCCCTCGGCGAGAGTGACCAGGTTGGCGGCGGTGCTGTGGAGGCTCATCTTCAGCAGACCTATCGATCGGGGATGGGAGCGGAGACTTCGCGCACATCGTATGCGGGCCGTCCGGGCCGTCTCACGCCGACTCAGGCGTTGGCGTCACGGTCCGTGTCGCCGCTCGTGCCCCGGCCGGTGCCCTCGGCGGTGTCGCCCTCGTCGGTGCGGTAGCCGCGCAGCAGGAACCAGGCGAGCAGGGCGCCGCCCACGATCGAGACGAGCAGCACGATCCGGAGCGTGTCGCCCGGGCCCTCGGCGGCGGCTGCGGCGAGCAGGGCGTCTGCGGTGTCCGGCATGTCGGTCGTGCTCCTAGGTCGTCCTCGGTGCCCGAGTTATCCACAGGCCCCGGCACACGGTAACGCCAGCGCCTAGGGTGGGTTCGGTCAGGGGGACGAGCACCGACTCGTACGAACAGGGGGCATCCATGACCGAGAACGACCAGGGGAACGTGCCGAGCAGGCAGCGCAAGCGGTTCCCCGGCATCTCCTCGCGGGCCTACGAACATCCGGCGGACCGCTCGGCCCTGGTGGCCCTGCGCAAGCTCAGCGGTTTCGACACCGTCTTCAAGGCGCTCAGCGCGCTGCTGCCCGAGCGCAGCCTCAGGCTCCTCTTCCTCTCGGACTCCGTCCGGGTGAGCGACGCGCAGTTCGGCCACCTCAACGACATGCTGCGGGACGCGTGTTACGTCCTGGACCTGGACAAGGTCCCGCCGATGTACGTGACGCAGGACCCGAAGCCGAACGCGATGTGCATCGGCCTGGACGAGCCGATCATCGTGGTGACCACCGGCCTGGTGGAGCTCCTCGACGAGGAGGAGACGCGGGCGGTCATCGGCCACGAGGTCGGGCACGCCCTCTCGGGCCACTCGGTGTACCGCACGATCCTGCTCTTCCTCACCGGTCTGGCCGTGAAGGTCGCCTGGATCCCGCTGGGGAACGTCGCGATCATGGCGATCGTGACGGCGCTGCGGGAGTGGTTCCGCAAGTCGGAGCTCTCCGCCGACCGGGCCGGCCTGCTCGCCGGACAGGACGTGCAGGCGTCGATGCGCGGTCTGATGAAGATCGCCGGCGGCAACCACCTGCACGAGATGAACGTGGACGCGTTCCTCGCGCAGGCCGACGAGTACGAGAAGGCCGGGGACCTGCGGGACTCGGTCCTGAAGATCCTCAACGTGCTGCCGCGCACGCACCCCTTCACCACCGTCCGGGCGGCCGAGCTGAAGAAGTGGTCGGAGAGCCGCGACTTCCAGCGGATCATGGACGGGCACTACCCGAAGCGCTCGGAGGACAAGGACACCTCGGTCACGGACTCCTTCCGGGAGTCGGCCGGGCACTACGCCGAGACCGTGCGGACCAGCAAGGATCCGCTGATGAGGCTCGTCGGCGACATAGCCGGCGGCGCCGGCGACCTGGCGGGCGACCTGGGCGGCCTGCTGCGCAACCGCTTCGGGACGGGCGGCCAGGGCCCGAAGAAGCCGGACGCCGGGCCGGACGCCGGGCCTGACGTCGGCCCCGGGGCGGGACCGGACTCCGGACCGGACACCGGCGACGGCGGGAAGCACGGCGCCGGGGGAGGTCAGAGCGAGGGCTGAGCGCTCGGCGCGAGCGCTCCGCAGAGCGCCGGGGCGGCGGGCCTGGCCGTGGCGTACGGGTCGGTGACCGCCGGCCCGTCGTCCGGGGAGGGGACCTTCCCCCCGGCCAGGAGCGGCCTCAGGGAGCCTGTCGCGTCGGCGCCGCAGGCCTGCGGGCCGGCTTCCGCGGTGCTGGTCAGCAGCTCGGCCCGGTGCATGCGCAGGTCGTCGCGGTCGAAGCGGAAGTGCACCTGGCGGTGGACGGTGAAGAGCGAGGCCGCGGCGACCGGTCCCGTGCCGTGGGCGGCCGGACGCAGGGCGTAGGTGTACGTGTGGTCCGCGGTGACGTCCAGCGTGTCGGGGCCGGTCTCCTCGAAGCGGAGGGTGCCCTGCACCCGGGTGCCGGGGTCGGCGAGGACGACCTGCCGGGGGTCGAAGCGGACGAGCCAGCCCGTGAGGGCGTGGCGGCCGTCGTCGGCGGGGGACTCGACGCTCCGGTCGAACTGTTCCAGCTGGTCGGGGTCGAGCAGCAGCCGCGCGGGCCGGACGGTCGCCCCGGAGAGCACCTCGGGCTCCAGCGAGGAGGCCACCAGGTACTCCTTGGCGATGCCGAGGGCGGTGACGACCTGGCTCTCGGCGAAGTGGGAGGTGCGCCCGGCGACGGGCAGGTTGATGCCGGCGGCCCCGGTCCGGTACTGGGCGGCAGGGCTGTGGGCGAAGAGCCGGGCGGGCGTGCCGCCGGGGACGGTGCCCCGGGGGGCGAGCGGCACCACGGTGGTCCGCAGCGGCTCGGCCCGCTGGTCGGCAGGAGGCTGGTAGGGGTTGCGGACGCCCAGGTAGATGGCGGTTCCGAAGGCGAGGAGGATCAGCAGGACCAGCAGGACCGCCTGGCGGGAGCCGCCGCGGCTCTCCCAGGGAGAGGGACGGCTGCGGACGGCTCGGGCGTGGTCGCCCATCCGTTCCTGGGCGGAGAACTCCTGGAGGCGGGCAGCCCGGATGAACGCCTCGTCGAAGACGACGGATCGGTACTCGTCCTCACCACCGCCGGGGAACCCCTCGGGCGTCCCCTCAGGCGGGTCGCCACGGCCTGCCATACCTTCAGGGTAGGTCGGCGGGACCTTCGGTAAACGCCCAGGGAAACGACAAGTTCGGAAGAATTCCGCCGTCGGGGCGAACGGGGGCGGCGGAGCGGTCCGCGGCGCGGCCGGGAGCCCTATTCGGCGGCGGCCGAACGGGCCACCGGCGTGGCGGCGGCGGGAGGGGCCGGAAGCGGTTTCGGGGTGTCGACGCCGGTGGTGGCCGGCGGCGGGATCTGGTCGTCGCGGTTGGCCGCGGCACCCCGGTAGACGGCGCTGAAGGCGAGGGCGACCATGCCGATGCCCATCACGAGGGCGAGGACCCAGGCCACCGGCCGGTGCCAGCGTGCGCTGCCCCGGTAGGGGCGCAGGGCGCCTCCGTGGCGGCCGTAGGGGCTGGCGTCGTCGCCGACGTCGTCAGGTTCGTAGGTGTGGCCGACGGGGTCGTGGCCGTCGTCGTAGGGGTCCTCGTCGCCCGCTCCGACACCGGCGCGCGCCCGCGCCGCCTCGGCCTCGGCGCGGGCCTGCGCGGCGGCCAGGAGCCGCTCCACGGCCGTGGGCTCGTGGATGGTCGCGGCCCGCACGAAGTCCTCGTCGAACACCACGTCGGCGTAGACCTCGTCGGCGCCTCCGCGGTCGACACGGTCCTCGGGGTCCCCACCGTCCTGGAACGGCTGGCCCCCCACGTCGTCCGGCACGGATTCAGAGTAGACCCGCGAGGGGGTTTTGGGCAGGGAGAGTGCGAACCCTCCCCGCCCGTACCGAAAGGAGGTGTTACCGCACGTGGCCGTCGCCGGTGACGATGTACTTCGTCGAGGTCAGCTCGGGAAGGCCCATGGGGCCCCGGGCGTGCAGCTTCTGGGTGGAGATGCCGATCTCGGCGCCGAAGCCGAACTGTCCGCCGTCCGTGAAGCGGGTGGAGGCGTTCACGGCGACCGTGGTGGAGTCGACCAGCTGGGTGAAACGGCGGGCCGCGGCCTGCGAGGTGGTGACGATCGCCTCGGTGTGGCCGGAGGACCACGTGCGGATGTGCTCCACGGCCTTGTCGAGGGAGTCGACGACGGCGGCGGCGATGTCGTGGGAGAGGTACTCGGTCTCCCAGTCCTCGGGGGTCGCCGGGACGACGGTGGCCTTGGAGCCCTCGGAGAGGGCGAGGACGCGCTCGTCGGCGTGGACGGTGACGCCGGCCTCGGCGAGGGCGTCGAGCGCCCTGGGCAGGAAGGCGGCGGCGACGTCCTGGTGGACCAGGAGGGTCTCGGCGGCGTTGCAGACGCTGACCCGGGAGGCCTTGGAGTTGATCAGGATCTCGACGGCCATGTCGAGGTCGGTCTGCGCGTCGACGTAGACGTGGCAGTTGCCGGTGCCCGTCTCGATGACGGGGACGGTCGAGCCCTCGACGACGGTCCGGATGAGGGAGGCGCCGCCGCGCGGGATGAGGACGTCGACGAGGCCGCGGGCGCGCATCAGCTCGCCGACCGACTCGCGGGACTCGCCGGGGACGAGCTGGACGGCGTCGGCGGGCAGGCCGGCGCCGCCGACGGCGTCGCGCAGGACGGTCACGAGGGCCGTGTTGGAGGCGTACGCGGAGGAGGAACCGCGGAGGAGGACGGCGTTGCCGGACTTGAGGCAGAGGGCGGCGGCGTCGACCGTGACGTTGGGGCGGGCCTCGTAGATGATGCCGACGACACCGAGCGGGACGCGGACCTGGCGCAGGTCGATGCCGTTGGGGAGGGTCTGGCCGCGGACGACCTCGCCGACGGGGTCCGGCAGCGCCGCGACGTCGCGGACGTCGGCGGCGATCGCCCGGACGCGCTCGGGGGTGAGGGTCAGCCGGTCGATGACGGCCTCGCTGGTCCCGGCTTCGCGAGCCTTGGCGATGTCCTCGGCGTTGGCCTCGACGATCTCGGCGGTGCGGACTTCCAGGGCGTCCGCGATCGCCAGCAGGGCGTCGTCCTTGGCCGCGCGCGGGAGTGGCGCGATTTCGGCGGCGGCGCCACGGGCACGGTAGGCCGCCCGGGCGACCGGCGAGAGGTTGTCGAGGGGCGTGAGCGAGGTCATGTCCGCAGGGTACTGGCACCCCTGCGGACATCCCTCACGTATCCCGCACTCCGAGACGTACCCCGCCACGGTTCCACGGCGGCGCTCCGGGCCCTCCCGGTGCCGCTCAGTAGGGGTGGACGCCGACGGGGGCGGCGGGCGGCGGGCCGTAGCCCTCCGCGATCCGCTGGTGGTAGGTCTCGCGGTCGATGACCTCGAGTCCGACGATCTCCCAGGGCGGCAGCTTGGCCGTCTGCCGGTGCTCGCCCCAGAGGCGCAGGGCGACGGCCGCGGCGTCGTGCAGGTCGCGGGCCTCCTCCCAGTACCGGATCTCGGCGTGGTCGTTGGCGTAGCGGCTGGTCAGCAGGAAGGGGTGGTCGTGGGCCAGTTGTTCGAGCCCGCGCCGGACCTCCTTCAGCGGCGACTCCACCCCGGACACACTGAGGGTGATGTGCCAGAGCTTGGACTCGGGCTGTTCCTTGCTGCGTGCCTCACGCGTCTCGCGTGCGTCACGTGTCTCGGCGGTGGTCTCGGTCTTCCTGTCCGTTGACCTGTCCTGTGTCTCGTCGAAGTCGGCTCCGGCCTCGACACTGGTCAGGGCGCGTTCGGCAGTCCCGCGGGGCGGTGCCCCTGGGCGCGCTCGTCTCACCGGCGGCCTCCTGTGTGATGCGTGTGGTGCTGTACCCCGCCCTGTCATACCCCCGAGACAAAGTTGACCAGTCCGAGGCGGTACATGGGGCGGTTTTGGTAAACGTCCCTTCCGGATGGCCAGACTTTCAGCCGTTTCGGCGGGGGCGGTCACCCGGTCGCGGTGCGGTCGGTCGTCGTGCGGTCACCGGGCGTGGCCGGATCAGCCGATGACGACCAGATCGTCGCGGTGGACGACCTCGCGCTCGTACTCGGGTCCGAGCTCCCCGGCCAGCTCGTGCGTGGAGCGGCCGAGCATCCGGGGCAGTTCCTTGGCGTCGAAGTTGACGAGGCCGCGGGCGACGGCCCGGCCGGCGGTGTCGCGCAGTTCGACGGGGTCACCGGCGACGAAGTCGCCCTCGACGCCGGCGACGCCGGCGGCGAGCAGGGACTTCTTGCCCTCGACGACGGCGCGCACGGCCCCGTCGTCCAGGGTGAGGGAGCCCTGCGGGGTGGAGGCGTGGGCCAGCCAGAGGAGGCGGTCGGCCGAGCGGCGGCCGGTGCGGTGGAAGTAGGTGCCGGTGTCGCGGCCGGAGAGGGCGTCGGCGGCGCGGCTCGCCGAGGTGAGGACGACGGGGATGCCGGCGGCGGCGGCGATGCGGGCGGCCTCGACCTTGGTGACCATGCCGCCGGTCCCGACGCCCGCCTTACCCGCCGAGCCGATCTCGACGTGGGCGATGGACTCGGGGCCGGTGACCTCCGCGATCCTCGACGTGCCGGGCTTGGCCGGGTCCCCGTCGTAGAGCCCGTCGACGTCGGAGAGGAGGACGAGCAGGTCGGCGCGGACCAGGTGGGCGACGAGCGCGGCGAGCCGGTCGTTGTCGCCGAAGCGGATCTCGTCCGTGGCGACGGTGTCGTTCTCGTTGACGACGGGCAGCGCGCCCATCGCGAGGAGCTGGTCGAGGGTCCGGTAGGCGTTGCGGTAGTGGGCGCGGCGGCTGGTGTCGTCGGTGGTGAGGAGGACCTGGCCGACGCGGACGCCGTAGCGGGCGAAGGAGGCGGTGTAGCGGGCGACGAGGAGGCCCTGGCCGACGCTGGCGGCGGCCTGCTGCCGGGCGAGGTCCTTGGGGCGGCGGGTGAGACCGAGGGGGGCGAGTCCGGCGGCGATGGCTCCGGAGGAGACGAGGACGATCTCCTTCTCGCCGCCGCTGCGGACCTTGGCGAGCACGTCGACGAGGGCGTCGACGCGGTCGGCGTCGAGACCTCCGGAGGCGGTGGTGAGCGAGGAGGAGCCGACCTTGACGACGATCCTGCGGGCCTCCGTCACGTACTGCCTCGACACGTCCGTCTGTCCCGTCACCTGCGTCGCCACTGCGTCGTCCTCACTCGGCCTCGCGGCCTCACCCGGCTGTCCCACCGCCGCGCGCTCCCCGCCGCGGCTGCCAGGCAATCTACGCGAGCCGGGAGGGCTGCCGCTCGTCCGTTTCGCTTCCTGGACCGCCCGCTCCGGGGCCCTGTCCGGGGCCGCGGGGCAGCAGGATCCGCTGGGAGACGAGGTAGGTGAAGGGGATGGCGACGACGGCGGCGGCGAGTGGCGCGATCCGGTCGTCCATCCCGGCCCAGCTGACGAGCGCGTACAGCCCGACGCTCTGCACGAGGTAGTTGGTGACGTTGGTGAGGGGGAAGAGGGCGAACTTCTTCCAGGTGGGGCGGGTGCGGTAGGTGAAGTAGGTGTTGAGGAAGAAGGAGCCGACCATGCTGAGCAGGAAGGCCAGGGAGTACGCGGCGAAGTACGGCATCCACGGGTGGAGCAGGAGGTAGCACCCGAAGAAGGTGCCGGTGTTGACGCCGCCGACGAGGGCGAAGCGGATGATCCGGGCGAGGCGCTCCCGCCGTGACGGGGCCGGGTGGGCGCCGTCTCCCCCGGTCGCGGCCGGGTGGGGTCCGGTGCCGCCCGGTTCGTCCGTCATCCGCGCTCCCGGTCGGCGGTGACGACGCGGATCCGCTCGGCGGCGGCGCGCTCGGCGGCCGCGCGGCCGAAGGAGCGGTGGGTCTCCTTGACGAGGAAGTGCGGTCGGCGCTTGGTCTCGTAGTAGATGCGGCCGATGTACTCGCCGATCAGGCCCAGCATCACCATCTGCACCCCGCCGAGGCCCACGATGATGGCGACCAGGGTGACGTAGCCGGGCGCGGTGACGCCCTGGGTGAGGGCGGCGGCGGTGATCCAGACCGCGTAGAGGACGGCGAGGCCGCTGAGTGTCATCCCGAGCCAGAGGGCGATGCGCAGGGGGCGGTTGTTGAAGGAGATCAGCCCGTCCATGCCGTAGTTGAGCAGGGAGCTGAACTTCCACTTCGTCTCGCCGCCCTCGCGGGCCGCGTTCTGGTAGTCGAAGGTGACGGTGTCGAAGCCGATCCAGGAGAACAGGCCCTTGGAGAAGCGGTTGTACTCGGGCAGGGAGAGCAGCGCGTCGACGGCGGGGCGGGAGAGCAGCCGGAAGTCGCCGACGCCGTCGGTGAGCTCCACGTCGACCCAGCGGTTGACGGCCCGGTAGTACACGCGGCTGAGCGCCGAGCGGAGCTTCTTGTCGCCCTCGCGGGTGCGCCGTGCCATGACCTGGTCGTGGCCCTGGTGGTAGAGGTCGAGCATGCGGGCGAGCAGCTCGGGCGGGTGCTGGAGGTCGGCGTCCATGATCACCACGGCGTCGCCGGTGGACTTGCGGAGGCCCGCGAGCATGGCGGCCTCCTTGCCGAAGTTGCGGCTGAAGGAGGCGTACTGGGTGCGGTGGGGGTGCCGCGCGGCGATCTCGCGCAGCTTGCCCAGGGTTCCGTCGGAGCTGCCGTCGTCCACGTAACAGATCTCGTAGCCGACCGGGAGGCCGTCGAGGACCTGACGCATGCGCGCGTCGAAGCGCTCGACGACGTCCTCCTCGTTGAAGCAGGGGACGACGACGGAAAGCCTGGTCATGGAACGGTCACTCCAGAGGGATGGTCGAGAGTACGTCCTGAAGGACCGCCACCGGACTCTCCTCCGGGCGGCTCGGCCACGGTAGGGAGCGGTGGTGACCGCCGGGCGTCGCGCGAGTGACCGGCCCCGGTCGGCATGTCGTCCATGCAGCAAAGCATGCGGGGAAGATAGTGATGTACGTGGCATTTTTACCCATTCGTCACCCATTGGGCCGACATGCCACGGGCCCTGGCCAGCTGGAGCGATGACCGGTGAGTAGGACGACCATCTCGGAGCACGGTGACCCCCGGATGCGGGACGGCGGAGAGGGCGCCCACGACGCCGGCGGGAACGGGGGCGCGGACGGCCGCGGCGCGGCGGACGCCCTCCGGCGCGCCGTGTCGTGGACCGGGCTGGTCGTCGCCGCCGGCGCCGCGGCCCTGCTCTCCGTCGGCGCCTTCCTCGGCGTCTACGTCCGCCCCACGTCGGACGACTGGTGCGCGCTGTGGAAGACGCGGGACATGGGGGCCCTGGGGATCGCCTCGGACTTCTACCGGACCCAGAACGGCCGGGTCACCAACGCCCTGGCGACCGGCGTCCTCTACACCGACGACATGCGGGGCCCGAAGCTGCTGCCCGCCGTCCTGGTGGTCGCGCTCTGTGGCGCACTCTTCCTGCTGGGCCGCGCGGCCCTGCGCGCGCTCCGGCTGCCCCGGCCGCCGGCCGTCCTGCTCGGGGCGGTGGCCGCGCTCCTGGCCGCGCTGCTGTTCTTCGCGGGCACCCGCCCCTATCAGGTGCTGCTCTGGGCGCCGGCGACCATCTCCCACACGCTGCCCAGCCTGATCGGGCTCTGGGTGGTGCTCGGCGCCGTCCGGGCCGCGCGCAGCGCGCGGCGGTGGGCGCGGACGGCCGCGCTGGCCGGCGCGCTGCTCGCCGGGGTGGCGCTCGGCATGCTCAGTGAGCCCTTCACCCTGGTCGCCGGCGTGTTCGCGGTCGCCGTGGGCCTCCTCTGCCTCCCCCGGTTCGGCTGGGCGAAGGACCGGTTCGTGCCGGCCTGGTGCGCGGCGGCCTGCCTGGGGCTCGGCGTCGGCCTCACCCTGCTGTACACCTCGCCCGGCGCCCGGTGGCGGCGCGCGCAGCACCCGCAGGCGCCGCTGACGGCGGACGAGGTCGGCGAGACGTTCCACGACTGGTGGCGGGTCTGGCAGACCGTCGGCGGCCAGTGGGCGTACGCCGGGGCCCTCGCCGTCGGCTTCCTGCTGGGGCTGGGCCTCGCCCTCGCCCGCACCCGGACGCCGGTCCGGGGACCGGGCCCGCTCCCCCGGCCCCGCTCCCGGGCGGCCGTGGTCGCGGCCTGTCTGCCGGTGCCGCTGATCGCCCTCGCGAGCCTGGCCGTGGTCTACGGCCTGCGCAGCGGGTACGGGGTGACCGGCTGGACCTACGCGCGCACCTGGATGAGCTTCCTCGTCCCGCTCCTGGTGGCGCTCTGCGCGTACGGCACCTGGCTCGGCCTGCTGGCGGGCCGCCGCCTCGGCGGTCCGCTCGCGGCCCGGATCGCGGCCGTCGCCGTCACGGGGGTGGTGGCCGTCGCCGCCACCGCCGCCCTGGTGCCGGCCGTGCGGTCCCTGACGACCACGACCGTGGCACGGAGCCTCGCCTGGGACGCGCAGAACGCCCGCATCCGCGCCGAGGCCGCGGGTGGCGCCCGGGAGGTGACGTACACGCCGCTGACGATCGGGTACCTGGCCGAGCCGTTCTTCACCCCCGCGTACTCCCGGGACTGGGTGGCCCAGTGCGTCTCCCGTTACTACGGCGTGGAACGGATCGAACGGCCGTAGGAGGTGTGCGCCGCGGGTCCCCCGCCCGGGTGTGTTCCTGATCACCCCGCGCGAAGGAGTTTGTGAGGGTCTGCGGTAAATTCTGGGCGGATGTCCCGCCATCCGTGCCATCACGCCCGCATGGGCGACTTCTCACCCCCACCGTGGGTTGCAGGGAATTCCCTTCCGAACCAGTAACGATAGGGAAACAGGGCCCTCCGGAGCGGCCGGAGGCTCGGCCGAACGAGTTGCGAACACCAGGTAGCTTGGGTGTGTCTGAAGGAATGAAAAGTGGATCGAGGTGCCAGTGCCTGACGTCTCAGTGATCGTCATCGCCTACAACGACGCGGAGCGTCTTCCGGCGGCAGTCCAGTCCGTACTGGACCAAACCCTGAAGAGCGTCGAAGTGGTGATCGTCGACGACTGCAGCAGCGACGACACCTTCGCGGTCGCACAGGCTCTGGCAGCTGCGCAGCCCGACCTGATCCGCGCCTACCAGCTGCCCGAGAACAGCGGCGCGGGCGGCGAGCCCCGCAACGTCGGCATCGGCCACGCGCGGGGCCGCTACGTCATGTTCCTGGACAGCGACGACGTCCTGGAGCTCAACGCCTGCCTCAACATGGTCTCGGCCGCGGACGACACCCAGGCCGACATGGTCTCCGGGCTCTGCGTGCGCCTCCACAAGGACACGGCCAACCAGAAGCGCGACGAGTGGTACTCCTGGATCTACCGCCAGACGCGCACCCTCGACTCGGTCGCCGAGCTCCCCGACCTCTTCGTCTGGGACACCCTCTCGACCAACAAGTGCTACCGGCGCGAGTTCCTCGTCGAGAACGACCTCCGCTTCCCGAAGGGCATGTTCTACGAGGACCTGATGTTCATCGCCGAGGCGTACCTCGCGGCGAAGAAGATCACCCTCATCCCGAACCAGGTGTACTTCTGGCACGTCCACCAGAACGCCCAGGTCAAGTCGGTGACCAACCGCCGGCACGAGATGACGAACTACATCCACCGGCTGGAGATCCACCGTCGGATCGACGCCCTGCTCGACGAGCACGGCCTGACCGAGCTCCGGCAGGCGAAGGACGTCAAGTTCCTCAAGCACGACCTCGTCCTCCACCTGCGCGACCTGCCCTTCCGCGACCAGTCCTTCCGCGAGGAGTTCGCCGAGCTCTCCCGCGACTACCTCCAGGGCCTGGACCGCGACGCGTACGCGAAGGCGCAGAAGATCCAGTCGATCTGCGCGTACCTGCTGGAGAAGGGCGACTGGGACAACCTGCTGCCCGCCGTCGACACCCTGCTCCACCGCGACAAGGTGTCCACGCCGCTCTTCGAGCGCGACGGCCGCGTCTACTGGTGCGAGGAGCACCTCGACGATCCGTTCGGCCGCGAGGTCCTCGACGTCACGGACCTCGGCTACCAGGACAAGCCGATCAACAAGCTCTTCCTGCGCAACGAGCTGACCGCGTACGAGGAGTCCGACGGCACCGTCCGGCTCGCCGGCCGCATCACCAACCCGCTCGGCGTGATCCCGCCCGGGGCGAAGCTCGGCGGCAAGCTGGAGTTCCGCGCCCGCCGGCGCAGCCTCCAGACCTTCGTCTTCCCCGTGCAGACGGTCCGCCACGAGGGCAGCGCCGTCCACTGGGAGGCCCGGGTCGACCTGAGCGCCAAGCTGCGCCCGCTCGGCATCATCGACTCCGTCTGGGACGTCCGGCTCGACCTCGACGTCGACGGCAAGCGCACCCGGACCCGGCTGACCACCGGGGAGCCCGACCTCGAGAACGGCGCCTTCCCGATCAAGCCGCGGCTGACCCGGCTGGTGGCCGACCGCATAGAGCCGCACGCCACCGCCAAGGGCCACCTCGCCTTCCGCCTGCTGTCGACCCGGCAGAACAGCGAGCGCATCGAGGAGCTCATCCAGCGCGGTGTCCGCGGCACGCCCGGCAAGCTGGCGAAGTCCGGCTACCGCAAGGCCAAGGCGCTGCGCAAGACGCTCAAGTCCGACGACACCAAGCTGCGTCTGTACCACGAGGTGTACAGCCGTCTGCCCGTGAAGAAGCGGACCGTCGTCTTCGAGAGCCACCTGGGCAAGCAGTACAGCGACAGCCCCCGCGCGATCTACGAGGAGATGGTCCGCCAGGGCCTCGACTTCGAGGCGATCTGGTCGTACACGGGCACGCCGACCGGCTTCCCGCAGGGCGTCGAACTCGTCCGCCGCTGGTCGCTGCCGTACCTGAAGGCGCTGGCCCGGGCCGAGTTCTGGGTGGACAACCAGAGCTACCCGCTCCGCCTCGACAAGCGTCCCGAGACGACGTACATCCAGACCTGGCACGGCTCCGCGCTGAAGAAGATGGGCTTCGACCAGCCCTCGCTCAAGGCCAAGACCCGCCAGCAGCAGGCGGCGGACCAGCGTTACCTGGACCGCTTCGACCACTTCCTGGTGCGCACCGAGCACGACGTGCGGACGCTGGCCAAGGCCTTCAACCTGCAGGACCGGGTGCTGCTGCGCTCCGGCTACCCGCGCAACGACGCGCTCGTCCAGGCGCGTCTGCGCGAGGAGGAGAGCGGCACCCGCGCACGCGGCCCGCTCGCCGCCGAGCTGGGCATCCCCGCGGACAAGAAGGTCCTGCTGTACGCCCCGACGTTCCGCACGTCGGGTGCCAAGGCGAGCCACTTCGAGCTGCCGTTCGACGTGGAGGCGTTCGCCGAGGAGTTCGGCGACCGGTACGTCCTCCTGGTGCGCGCGCACTACCTGAACCACGTGGTGCTGCCGCCGAGCGTCGAGGGCAAGGTCATCGACGTCTCCAAGCACCACGACGTCATGCCGTTCATGGAGCTCGCCGACGCCCTCATCACGGACTACTCCTCCGTGATGTTCGACTACGCGCTGCTCGACCGGCCGATGCTGTTCTTCACGTACGACTACGAGAACTATGTCCACGAGGGCCGGGGCACCTACTTCGACCTGCTGGAGAAGGCCCCCGGTCCGGTCTTCCGCACGGAGGACGAGTTCCGCGAGGAGCTGCGGAACCTGGACGCGCAGGACCGGCAGTACGCCGACGTCCGCAAGTGCTTCGTCGCCGAGTTCGGCGAGTACGACCAGGGCACCGCCGCCAAGAGCATCGTCGATCAGTTCTTCTCGTCCCGGTGGAGCCGTTGATGACCAAGCCGACCAGCACCCTGACGACCGAGCCCGGGACCGGACGGAACACCACCGTCGCGCGGGACATCTTCCTCGTCTCCAACAGCGTCGACGAACTGGGCGGCATCACCAGCTGGTCCCACCAGGTCGCCCGGCTGTTCGCGGAGCGCGGTCACACCGTGCACCTCGTCGGCGTCGTCCCGGCCCCCGAGGGCCGGCGCGCCGACCTCGGCGACGACCTGCCGTACACGACGACCACGCTGTACGACGTCCACCCGCCGAGCCTGAAGTCGCTGCGCGGCCTCAAGGGCAAGCTCGACCTGGCCGAGCGCCGGCGCCGGGCCGCCCGTGAGGCGGGCATGGGCGAGCAGGCGGCGAAGCTCACCCGGATGTTCCGGGCCGCCCGGCCCGGCGCCGTCGTCATCGTGACGCAGGTCTGGGCCATGGAGTGGGTCGCGCTCGCCGACACCTCCGGGCTGCGCGTGGTCGGCATGAGCCACGAGTCCTTCCAGACCTGCCGCGCGTCCTCGCGCTTCCAGCGGGTCAAGAAGTACTACAAGGACGTCGACCGGATGCTCGCGCTGACCCGCGAGGACGCCGACCTGTGGATCCGCCAGCGCTTCGACAACGTGGCGTCCATGCCCAACCCGCTCCCCTTCTTCCCCGAGGAGCCGTCGCGCCGGACCGCCAAGCAGGTGGTCAGCATCGGCCGGCTCCACGAGGAGAAGGGCGTCGACATGCTGCTCGACGCCTGGTCCGAGGTCGCCCCCCGGCACCCCGACTGGACCCTGCGCGTCTACGGCTCCGGCGAGGAGGAGCAGGCGCTCAAGCGACAGGCCGAGGAGCTGGGTCTCAGCGGCTCGGTCGAGTGGATGGGCCGCACCGCCGACGTGCCCGGAGTGCTGCGGGAGAGCTCGCTCTTCGCGCTCTCCTCGCGCGGCGAGGGCTTCCCCCTCGCGCTCATGGAGGCCATGGCCACGGCCGTGCCGTGTGTCGCCTTCGACGTCGCCCCCGGTGTCCGCGAGATCATCACGGACGGCGAGAACGGGATGGTCGTGGCCCCGGGCAACACCACCGAGTTCGCCCGCAGGCTCGACGAGCTCATCTCCGACAAGGAGCTGCGCGACCGGATGGGCGAGCGCGCCCGCGTCGACATCCAGCGGTACTCGACCGACGAGATCATGACCCGCTGGGAGAACCTCTTCACCCTGCTCAACCGCTGACCCCGGGTCACCGCACGCAGGAAAGAAGGGGGGGGGGGGGGGGGGGGGGGGGGGGGGGGGGGGGGGGGGGGGGGGGGGGGGGGGTGTTGTGTGGCGTCTGCGGTCGG
>NZ_JBVJMN010000037.1:0-83025 GCF_055584185.1 Streptomyces sp. NPDC104202
GGGTGAGCCGGTGGATCAGGCGTCTGAGTTCGGGAAGGCTCAGCGGGACGAGGTTGGGAAGTGACGGAAAGTGACTGTTTGCTTATCGTGACGGAGGCGGACGAGGAGAAGTCCTCCCCGGGGCGGGAGGCGTCGTTCGCCGCCGTGATCGCGGCCACCTTCGCGCTCGCCGCCCAGCTCCACGACGAGCGCGGAGAGGTGGAAGGCACCCGGGCCGCGCTGGGCGGCGTGGAAGAGGCGATCGTCGACGTCCTCAAAGGCGTGCATTCCCTGCGCGTCACCCATCGGCGACGCGCAGGGGCCGGGCGAAGGGTGAGCGGGTGCGCGGGCCGGGCCGATCAGCCTGCGTGGCGGAGGGCGGTGCAGCGGATGCCATCGGCGGGGTGCCATTTCATCACCGGCTCAACGGCGCGGCCGTGCTCCGCGCAGTGGGGGGTGGGGATGACGCCGCCGCAGGTACGGCGTGTGCAGCGGCACCATGTGATGGGGCGCGAGGTAGGGCGTGCGTGGCGGATGACGCCTCCGGCCTGGCGAGGTGAGGCGGTGATGGCGCTCTTTGAAAACGGCTCTGACGGGAGTTCCGTGAACAACTGAGAAGTTAGGCCTGCGGATCCGTCGGCGGCCAGCCGAATCGAGATCATGTACTGGTTGACTATGCCTCGGCATAGTCAACCCAAGCCCCGCCCGGCGGAGGTGCGTCGCCTCCGCCGAGACGACCTGGGGCAGGCCGGAGCGCCGCAGACTTTCTGCCGTGAGACGCCCTCGAGGTCAGACGGAGCGGCGCCGCCGGACGACCAGCACCACCCCGGCGGCCGTGACCAGCGCCGCTGCGCCCGCGAGCAGCGGGACCGCCGTCGCGCCGGTGTCGGCCAGACCGCCCCCGGCTCCGCCCTGACCGCCGCCCGCGGCCGGGGAGCCAGCAGTACCGGTGCCACTGGACGCGCCCATCGTGCCCGAACCGGCGGTCGCCGCGCCCGACGTTGCCGAGGAGGCGCCGGCCGAAGCGGTGCCGCCCGAGGTCGTCCCGCCGGACGTGCCGGCGGCGCCGGTGATCTCCAGCTTGACCGGGGCGGTGTCGTTCGACGGGTCGGCGTCGGTCACCCCGGTGTCGTGGAGGAGCGTCAGGGTGCCCTCCGCTCCGTCGACCTTCCGGTCGATGCGGGTTCGCAGGAACACGAAGTTGTAGGCGGGACAGACGACCTCCCGGGGGGAGGAGCCGGAGGCGCGGCAGACGTCCTCCTCGGAAGGGTAGGAACCCGGCTCGACCGGTACGGACGAGACGCCCTCCGGCAGAGTCACCCGCGCCGCCTGCCATGCCGGGACATAGGTCGTCACCGTCTCGCCGACCTTTCCCCGGATCGTGAAGCCCTTCGCCGCCACGTCCGCGACGGTCCTGCCGGTGGCGAACGACTGGAAGCCTCCGCCCTTGAGGGTGGAGAGACCCACCGGAGCGAGTCCGAGCGTCCTGCCGTCGCCTCGGGTGAAGGAGGCTTCGTTCCGGTAGTCCACGGAGATGTCACCGCCCAGGGCGCCGAGGGGCTCGATCCAGTACCGGTAGGAACCGGTGGCCTCGGGATCGGCCGTCATCGAGGCATGAAAGGGGCCGTCCGTCGCGTACGCCTGTCCCGGCCCCAGGTCTCCGGGGAACTCGCAGTACACGGTCTGGTCGGAGTAGTAGCAGTTGTCGTAGCGGACGCCGTCGAGCTTCGCGTGCTCGGCCTGGAGACGCAGGAGCACGCCCGGCACCGTCACGCGGCCGCTGTTGCCGAAGGCCGGGACGATCGGCGGCGCGCTGCCGCGCTCGGACTCCGGGATGACGTAGGGCTCGTGCCCGCCCAGGCGGGTCTCGACCCTGCCGACGTAGACCGTCGTGGTCGCGGTGGAAGTGCCCGCGCCGGAGCTGGTGACCTTGGTCGTGACGGTGCCCAGCGCCCCGGTCGGAGCGCCCTTCACCGCGGTCATCCGGAGGCCGTGCTGGCGTGCCCTGCCGTAGACGACGCCTTGGGGGCAGGTGAGGACGAAGTCCTGGCGCGTGCATCCGTGCCCCGGCTCGCTGATGACCACCTTCCCCTTGAGCGAGGAGAGGTCGATTTCCGTCGTGACGCCCTCGGCCCGGCCGATGCCGGACTCCCCGACGGTCGCCGAGAAGTCGATCCAGAAGTTCGCGCCGCCCGTGTCGGGGGCGGACGGCACGAAGAACGAGCGCTCCACGCGCATGTCGAGGCGTACCTGTTCCGCCGCGTCCGCCGGGCCCGTCGCGAACAGGCTCAGCAGGGCCGCCGTACCGGTCGCGACGGACCGCAGTGCCGATCCCCGTCTCATGGATGTACCTCGTCTCGTGGCAGAAGTCCTGACGCGACCAAGACCTCCGGGACGGGACGAGGGTTGTACCTACATCCGGGAGACGTTGGGCTCGTAGACCAGGCGGAGGCCGATCGGCCTGCGGGTCCATTGGAGCTGGGCTATCTCGATCCGCACTTCCTGGCGCCGGAAGAGTCTGGTTTGGTGTGGGATTCGTGGGGCAGACGGGCGGAAGCGTCGTCGTCCGCGGTCATCCCCCCGAGTCGTGGACGACGGCAGCGGCTGATGTGCCGCCTGCGGTACCTCCCCCTCCCGCAGGCGGCACCGCACCATATGAGGGTCAGGCAGAGTTCCGGCGCCGAGCGGCAGTCGTCTTCGCCGGCGTCCTCTTGGCCAGTGCCTTCTTCGCCGCCATCTTGGATGCGGCCTTCTTCTTCGGTGCCGGCATCTCGTGCACGGTGGCCGGCCTGGGACTCTCGCCACGGGATTCCTTCACCTTGGCCACGGACGTCTCCAGCGCGGCCATCAGCTCGGCCACGGGGGCCGCGGCCCTCTCCTCTCCTTCGGGCGCGGCGGGCTCGCGATGCTCGGCCTTCGCGCTGATCACCTCGGTTAGCGCTTCGGTGCAGCGGTCGGTCAAAGCCTCGCCGAGGTCGTCCAGGCAGTCGGCGGCCATGCTCTCCATCAACGCCAGCGCACCCTTGGTCTTCTTTTCGCTCACCTCTGTCTGGTGGCGCCGGCGCGGATCGCGCCGGTCAGCCGGGAGGGCGTCCTGAACTTCGTCCCGGATACGCGGCTGGGCCTTCCGAAGCCGTCCCGGCCGCCTCCGCGCCGGCAGCCGGGACGATTCCTGCCGTTTACGTATCGCGCCACCATCGCGGGCTGTCCAGGTGGTAGTCGACTCGCTCGCGGTCATCGACGGCGGTGTCGGGCAGTGCGGCGACCTCGTCGATCCACTGCCGAGCCTTGGCCGTGAAGTCCACGTCGCCGATCTCGTGGTGGGCGGCGACGTACCGAAGAGCCGGAGGCTTGCCCCACCAGTCCTTCTCCGCCAAGGCGGCCCTTCGCAGGTAGATCTCGGCGCCGACCGCGTTGGAGTGGAGGTACAGCTCCACGCTCCGCGGGTGGGCCGCGTCGGCCGCGGCCAGATGGAACCCCTGTCGGCTGTAGAGGATCTCCCGCTCAGTACGCGGAATGTACTCGGGGTCGACCCACGCGCTGCGGCAGGTGTACCCGACCGCGGCGAAGGCATCGAGGAGGGTCTCGTGCAGGGGTGTCGTCTCGATGCGGACCGTGTCCACGTCCGTGCGGTCCGCGATGCCGTCGGCATCGACCTCCGTGTACAGACCGATCCGCATCCCGGCCAGCGGCAACCCGCGCACCTCGGACACCGGGGTCTCCCACTTCAACCGGTACCGGAGGGGCACCCGGCGCTCTTCGCCCTTCGGGATGGTGAAGAGGCTCGTCACCTCGAAGTGGGCGAGAGTGACGCCGGTGTCCGTGTTGACGTCCGTCGTCGTGCTCTTGGTGACGGCGGCGGAGGCTGCGTTGGCGACCAGGCGCGCGTTGACCGTCCGGATCCGCACGTCGCGGTCGGGCGCGCGCAACACCACCTCGCCACGCAGGATCTCCCCGGGGCGCACCGGTTCGTCCGGGAGGAGTGTGTCGACTTCCAGCGGTATGCCGTCTGCCGCCTTGCCGCCGCTTCCACTGCCGAGCAGTCGCTTGAACACCATGATCCGCACAGTAGCCGCAGCCGGGCCGTCAGAGACTCGCCAGCGGACAACTCCGGGCATCCTCTATGCCGCATTACCACCACAAGCACCTCTTCTCGCCCGTCCTTCTCCGCGCCCTGCCCCGCTCACCCATGCCTGACGGGGTTACGCGGCGGGCAGCACCTCAGCGTCGGCTCCACAGCTGTGAGGCCAGAATCGAGGCTCAATCGCCCAGAAGTCCGATCTCAGGGGCGCGTTTGATCGTCCAGTGCTCCCACGCGTAATCGTCCAAGGAGGGTTCCTTGACCTTGCAGAGGCCATGCATGGCTTTGTTCACGGGTAGCGACAGCAGTTGTTCACGGGTTTGGGAGGCACCCCGATCCACGGTCGGGTGATGTTCACGAGTTTTGACAGCACTGCGTTTCTTGCCAGGGCAGCATCGGGATGCTCCTGGTGAAAGGTGCTGGTCATGCCGCAGATGTCGAAGGTCGAGCTGTATGCGGCGATCCGGCGTGACCACCGTGCTGGTACGTCGATGCGAGCCCTGGAGCGCAAGTACGGGGTGACGTACCGGACGGTGCGGAAGGCGGTGAACTCCGCTTGGCCGGAGCCGCGGAAGAAGCTCCCGCCGCGTGCTACCGCGCTCGATCCGTACAAGTTCGCAATCGACCAGATGCTGCGGGCGGACCTGGATGCGCCGCGCAAGCAGCGGCACACGGTCACGCGGATCTTTCACCGGCTCGTCGAGGAGAACGGTGCTGAGGACGTCTCCTACCAGATGGTCCGACGCTACGTTGCTGACCGGAAGCCCGAGATCCTGGCGGCGTCCGGGAAGGCGCCAGTGGAGGCGTTCGTCCCTCAGTCCCACCAGCCCGGCATGGAGGCTGAGGTCGACTTCGGCGACGTGAAGGTGTTGCTGGCCGGGGAGCTGGTCACCTGCTACCTGTTCTCCTTCCGGCTGTCCTACTCGGGAAAGGCCGTCCACCGCGTCTTCGCCTCCTGCGGCCAGGAGGCGTTCTTCGAAGGCCACGTGCACGCGCTGCAAACGCTGGGCGGCGTCCCGCGGACCAAGGTCCGCTACGACAACCTGAAGTCCGCCGTCGCCCAGGTCCTGGGCCTGAGCCGGGCCAGGGTGGAGACGGACCGCTGGATCGCGTTCCGCTCCCACTTCGGCATCGAGAGTTTCTACTGCCGGCCCGGCATCGAGGGCGCTCACGAGAAGGGCGGGGTCGAGGGGCAGATCGGCTACTTCCGTCGCAACCATTTCACGCCCGTTCCCGAGGTCGCCTCGCTCGCGGAGCTGAACGAACTGGTCGATCAGTGGGACCTCCACGACGGACGCCGACGCATCGGGGCCAGGCCCCGCACGATCGACGAGTACTTCGCCGTTGAACAGCCGCTGTTGGCGCCCCTGCCGGACGAGCCGTTCGAGACCGGCCGGCTGTTCACGCCGCGGGTGGACCGCTACAGCCAGATCACGGTCCGGACCAACCGCTACTCGGTCCCCGTCCGTCTGATCGGAAAGAAGGTCCGGGTCATGCTGCACGCTTCTCACCTGGTTGTTTACGACCAGAACGTGGAAGTGGCCCGGCACGAACGTCTGATCGCCAAGTGCGGAATCCGCCTGGAGCTGGACCACTACCTGGAGGCACTGGTCCGCAAACCGGGCGCCTTCCCCGGCGCTACCGCCCTGGAGCAGGCCCGCTCGGCGGGGAGGTTCACCCCGGTGCATGACGCCTGGTGGGCCGCCGCCCGCAAGGTCCACGGCGAGAGGGACGGCACCCGAGCACTGATCGAAGTGCTGCTGCTGGGCCGGCATATCGCGCACGAACACCTGGTCGCCGGCCTGGCCACGGCCCTGCGGGCTGGAGCTCTGACCGCGCCGTTGCCCTGGAGGCCCGCAAGGCCGCCCAGACCGAGGAAGAACCCACGACCGTCCCCGCCCCGCGCGCTCCGCACCCGACAGGTCAGCCGTCAGCGACCATCACGTCCCTGCACGAGTGGCGGCTCGCGCACCTTCCGCCGGACACCAGGCCGCTGCCCTCGGTGACCCCCTATGACCAGTTGCTCCGCCGCCACCGCGCCAGTGGCGGCAACCACCGTGAGGGAGAAGCCCAGTGACCCTGCCCCGCCAACGGAACATGACCGAGCAGGCCGCCGACGCCGCCATCGACACCGCCTGCCGTCTCCTGCGGCTGCCGACGATCCGGGCCGAGTTCCCCGACATCGCAACAGCGGCCGCCAAGGACCAGATGACCTACCGCGGCTTCCTCGCCGAGCTGCTGATGGCCGAGTGTGACGACCGGGCCCGTCGCCGGTCGGAGAGGCGGATCAAGGCGGCCGGTTTCCCCCGGGAGAAGTCCCTGCGGAGCTTCGACTTCGACGCCAACCCCCACATCGACCCTGCCACCATCCACACCCTCGCCAGCTGCGAGTGGATCAAGAAGAGCCAGCCCCTCTGCCTCATCGGCGACTCCGGCACCGGCAAGTCCCACATGCTCATCGCCCTGGGCACCGAGGCCGCCATGAAGGGCTACCGCGTCCGCTACACCCTCGCCACCAAGCTCGTGAACGAGCTGGTCGAGGCCGCGGACGAGAAGCAGCTGAACAAGACCATCGCCCGCTACGGCCGCGTCGACCTGCTCTGCATCGACGAGCTCGGCTACATGGAACTCGACCGCCACGGCGCCGAGCTGCTGTTCCAGGTGCTGACCGAGCGGGAGGAGAAGAACAGCGTCGCCATCGCCTCGAACGAGTCGTTCGGCGGCTGGACCAAGACCTTCACCGACCCCCGGCTCTGCGCGGCCATCGTCGACCGGCTTACGTTCAACGGCACCATCATCGAGACCGGCAGCGACTCCTACCGCCTCGCCTCCACCCGAGCCCGAGCCGAGGAATCGGCCAAAGCCGGCTGACCGCGGCAGACTCAGGGCCGACTGCCCGCCCCATCCAGGCGACGGGCCGTCGGCCCGAGTCGCTCCAGTAGGCTGCGCTGGCCATGGATACGAACGCCGAACCCGAGCAGACCCGGCACACCACGAACGCTGCTGGTCCGCCGATCCGGCAGCTGTTCCGGGACGTCATTGCCGACCGCATGCAGAGCCCCAGGCCGCCCCAGGCCGCGATGCTGTTCGACGGCGAGGTCGACCCTTGCTGGGACGACCGGAGCTTCCTCGGCGACTTCTATAGCGAGATCCTTCACCAGGACACCTGCCAGCCGACCACCGCTGACGGCCTCGCCCTGGTCACGGCCCTCGCAGTCGACGACCGCATTCCCGCCCGGCACCGGTTCCAAGCCGTCGACCTGCTGTTCAGGGCTGCCACCGTCGCTGAGCGCCATCTTGCCGAGACCTGGCCGGCCACCCCACAGCATGCCGATCCCGACAGCGAGGCCCGGGCCCGCAACGCGGTCCAGGCCCACCTTCCAGCTCTGCTGGCCCGCTGGTCGGCAGAATGCCCAGCGGTTCGCCTCGCCCTCGCCGGACTCGCCGTGGTCTTCCCGACGGACCGCACCCTGCCCGCCTTGACCCCGCGCCTGCAAACGTTCACGCACCAGCACACCCATGGCACCGACATCGGCGACTACGTGCGGTTCGTCCTCGTCCTGGCCACCCAGAATGACGACCAGATCCTCACGGCGACGGAGAAGCTCACTGACGCCTACTGGACGGGAACAGCGCGCGGAGTGCCAGCCCGGCCACGAGCCCTCCACCTCCTCGGCCAGATGCTGACCAAGGTCGGAATCGGACTCACCCGAGCACCCGCCGGGCAGTGACGCACCGCGCGACGCTCGCGCTGCTATTTCTCATGAACATTCACGGGCCTCAAGATCCGCAACTGCTGCCCAAACTGGCGGACAAACGCTGCCCCTAGAAGTGAACGAAGCCAGGCGTGGTTGGGACCATCCCCGCGCGGGCGGGGAGCAGGCGTTCTTCTTGGGTTTCTCTGCGTTGTTTGCGGGACCATCCCCGCGCGGGCGGGGAGCAGCGGTGTCAGATGACGAGGTTCGCGACGGTCACGGGACCATCCCCGCGCGGGCGGGGAGCAGTCACCGGTACGCAGCAGGTTGACCAGGCTGTCGGGACCATCCCCGCGCGGGCGGGGAGCAGTTGGGGTGCGGGTACTTGTCCGTGCCGCTCGTGGGACCATCCCCGCGCGGGCGGGGAGCAGCCGATTTCGTCGCACCACACGAGCGTGCGGCGGGGACCATCCCCGCGCGGGCGGGGAGCAGGGGGGCCGGGTGGCCGCGGCTTGCTGCGCCCGGGACCATCCCCGCGCGGGCGGGGAGCAGCTGGTGAAGATCTGCACCGGGTGCGGATGCGAGGGACCATCCCCGCGCGGGCGGGGAGCAGAAGACCACCACGCCCGCGCCGGCCTACGAGCCGGGACCATCCCCGCGCGGGCGGGGAGCAGAGCCACGCTGCAAGGGGTCCCCGAATGCCCAGGGGACCATCCCCGCGCGGGCGGGGAGCAGCGGTTCGACCTCGTCGACACCCCGGCAGGCGAGGGACCATCCCCGCGCGGGCGGGGAGCAGTCCTGGGTGGCGCGCAGGCCGGAGGTGGTGACGGGACCATCCCCGCGCGGGCGGGGAGCAGCCCCCTGTCTGACGCCGGGAATCCGGCGGCTGGGGACCATCCCCGCGCGGGCGGGGAGCAGTCGGGCGGGTCTTCGTGGCGACCGGCATGGTGGGGACCATCCCCGCGCGGGCGGGGAGCAGACTTCCTGAACTGCGGTTTTACATCGCGCTTTGCCTTGTCTGAACCAGCTTCGCCGAAACCGGCAAATCGCCCGCTAGGCGCATCAGGGATACATCATCGTGCGTGTGCCTACTTGCGTCCGAAGCGGCGTCGTTTGGATGCGTTGCTCCATCCTGGGTTTTCCTTCTTGTTGCTCGTGGGCAGCGGGTTGGTGGCGTTTGCCGCGGGGCGGTGGATGAGGGTCAGGCCCTCATGGTCGATCGGGTTCCAGGCGTGGTCGAAGGTGCGGAAGGTGTAGCCCTGCTCGTTGCTGGTCGTGTGGGCCAGTAGGGCTCTGCCCTGGCCGGCGTATTGCTGGACCTCGTTCCACAGGACGTCCCTGATCCTGGCGGATGGGTTGCCGATGAAGACGCCGGCGGAGATTTCCAGGAGCCAGCGGGTGAGGAAACCTCTCAGGCCGGCCGGGCAGTTGGTCAGGACGATCACGGTCACCAGGTCAGCGCCATTTCCTCGTAGCGGTCTTCCGCTCCGTCTGCGTCACCGTAGTTGCGTCCTGCCGCCACTCGCGTGCCGCTGTCGCTCTGGAGCGTGACGATGTCCTGCGCGCCCTCGAGGTCCGCGGTCCCAGTGTCGTCGGTGCCGAGGAGGAGCCGCTTGATGTCGCTGACGCATCGGTCCAGCAGTGATGTCTCGTGGATCCGGTCGCGCAGTGCGCGGCGTGTGCGGGAGGCGACGTCTTCGTCGCCTTCGGCGGCCACGTCGAGGGCGAGGGGGATGGCGAGGCCGGTTTTGTAGAGGTCGGCGATGTCCAGGACGAAGGAGAGTTCGTGGCCCGAGTGAACGAAGCTGAGGGCGGGGCTGCAGCCCAGGGAGGTGACGACGGCGTGGGCGAAGCCGTACATGCACTGGGCTGCTGCGGTGATGGCCTGGTTGACCGCGTCGCCGGCGGCGAAGTCGCCGGGGATGTATTTGCGGCCGTGCCAGGGGACGCCGGTGCGGGTGGCTTCGGCTCGGTAGCACTCTTTGACGCGGTCGCCTTCGTGGCCGAGGAGTTCGCGGCGGGTCAGGCCGGCCGGGTCTTCGTCGGGGAAGCGCAGCTGGTACATGGCGCGGGCCACAGCCAGGCGTGAGCGCTGGTTGGCCCACTGGACGGCCTGGGCTTCGGCGAGGGCGGCGGAGCGGGTCAGGGCCCGTCCGCTGGCGTAGCAGCGCACGCCGTGCTCCCCTACCAAGGCCACGGCGGCGCCGGTTTCGCCCAGGACGCTCATGGCCTGGTGCGTCACGCGGGTGCCGGGGCCGAGCAGCAGTGTGCCGATGGTCGCGGAGGGAATGTGGGTGACGCCGTCGGCGTCCGTGGCGGTGATGGCGTTGGCGTCCCGGTGGACCGTGCAGCGCTCCAGGTAGAGGAAGGACACGCGCTCGCCGGCGCGGGTCAGCTCACGCGGGGTGAGTGCGCGGCGCTGGGAGACCGTGGTCAACGGAGCGTTCCCGGTGAAAGCGGTGCCAGGGTCATCAGTCCGCAGCCGTATGCCTTGGCCTTGCCGATGCCTTGGGTGAGGGTGCGACGCATGAGTGCGGGATCGGTGACTTCGAGACGGCCGTCGAAGGTGGCGGTGACGAGGGTGACCGGCTTGCCTCGTTTCGTGCCGGAGGCGCGGGTCTTGTCGAAGGCGTGGGAGCGGTGGTCGCGGACGATCACTTCGTAGCGGTCGCCGTGGTGTTCGCGCCCTTGATGGGTGGTTCCTGCGGGCAGCAGGCGCTTGTCCTTGGGCTTTTCGAGGATGCGGAATCCGCCGCGCTCCTGCCGGGTTTCGTCCAGCAGCCAGCCCATCTGGTGGTAGGCGGTCAGGTGGGCGGTCCGCTTGCGCGGCTCGTCGTCGGTGCGGCGGATGTGGTGCACCGGGTTGGCTGTCAGACGGAACTCCCACTGGCCTCCTTGGGCCAGGCGGTCCAGGAGGGGGGTGTAGGAGCGGGTCTGCCAGCCGGGGCCGTCGACGATGGCTGTCGGCCATCCGGCCTGTTCGACCAGGTGGGTGAGGTCGGGGGCGGTGGGGCTGACGAGGAAGAGGAACACTTCGGCCGGTGCGTTGTGGTCCAGGCGCCACAGCACCCGGGGGGTGTCAGGGGTGGGCTGGTCGGTGGGCAGCAGAGCGGGAAAGGAAGCCATGACGGCGGCGTGCATGGCCTGCCGTGAGGACAGCAGGCGGCGGGCGCCGGTGCGGGCGGTGTTGAGCCGGAAGCGGGTCAGGTACATCAGTCGCTCACTTCCGCCACGGCGGCCATCGGATCGTGCTGGTGGGGCACGCGCGGGCCGGGGGCCGAGCGGGCGTGCTGGTGGAGGTCTGCGGTCCTTCGCGGGGTGGGGTGGGCGTGGGGGTTGGGGGCCTGGACGTCACGTCGCGCTGTGGCGCGCAGGGCGTGGCGGCGGTGTTCGGAGGCGAAGCTGATGGGCTGGTCACGGATGAGGTCCGCGGCCGGGTCGTCTGCGGGCGTCTCGTAGAGGGCGGTGAGGGGCACGGTGGGCTTGTTGTTCTGGCGCCTGGCGTACCACCGGGAGGCTTGCCACGGCTCGGTGTTCAGGGCTTCGTGGAGGTTTTTCTTCGGGTGGAGGCTCAGTTCGACGGGGTGGGCCGGGGGGCAGGAGCGTCGGCCGAGGAAGGGTGGATACACCGGTGCTTTCAGTGCGGTGTGCAGGTCGGCGAGGATGTCGTGGTCGCCCTCGAGTGCGGCGACGAAGACGGCGTCGGCGAGGTAGAACCGTTCGGACAGTGGCATCGCCTTGTCGGTGTCGCCGTGGTGGGCGGTCTGGAAGTCGCGGATTCGCGTGCCGGGCTGGTCGATCCGCACGGCGAAGCGCAGGGCCGCGAGGAGCGCCAGCTGCTGGTCGTCGCCTCGCTGGATGCCTTTCGCTGCGGCGAGGAGGCCGATGACGCCGCTTTTGGTCGGGGCGGCCTCGGTGGTGCGGCGGGCGAACCGGGCCGCGGCCCCCCACGACTGCAGAGGGCCGGCGAGCTTGAGGGTCAGCACACTCATGCGGGCGTCTCCAGGTGCTCCGCGACAGCCTGGCCGACGGCCGCGACCAGCTCGCTCAGCGTCTGGGTCTGGGTGCCGATGCCGCTGAGCTGCTGGGTGTTGGGGCCGACGCGCAGGACCCAGGTGAGGGTCGTGGAGTCGTTCCCGTATGCCTTCTCGATGTCCGGGATGTAGTGGGCGAGACGCTCGACGGCTGTGCGGAGGTGGCCGCCCTGCCCGCTGGGTACCGGTTCTTCGAAGGCGGAGACGAAGCTGAAGGGGCGGGTGGTGCGGAGCTTGACGATCACGGCGTCGGGCAGGGTGTGATGGCCGAAGGTGTTGATCTTGCCTTGGGGCAGGGAGTGGATGAACCCGTTGACGAAGGCTTCGACGGCCCGGCGCACCGGTGTCGTGTGCGGCTCGTCCTCCTGCAGTCCCTGTCCGAGGTTTTCGGCCAGCTGACCGATGCCCAGGGCGGCGTAGCGGTACAGGGTGGCAGAGTTGAACTCGACGGTTCCGATCATGCCGGCGCCGGGTTCGTCCTCCTCGTTGCGGTCGTCGACGGCCGTGAAGTAGTCCGATTCGTTGTCGACCTTGTGAACGCTGATGGCGTGGGCGACCTGGACGGCGGCGTCGACGTTGATGTCGGTGACGTCGGCGACCATGCGGCCAAAAAGCGCGATGTCGACGGAGTGGCGGGTGTCGGCCAGCCGCTTGGCTCGGGCCTTGTTCTCCTTGTCCTTGAAGAACGCCTTGGCGTCGGTAGCGCCCTCCACGGCGAGCGCGGCCAGGCCGTCCAGCTGGCGGGAGCTGAGGAAAAGCAGGTACTTGGCTTCGGGCAGGGGGTCGGGGCCGCCGTTCTTCGCCGCGCTCTCCGCCTTGCGCTTGGGCACCGCGATCTGCAGACCGGCGGCCTGGACGACGTCTGCGGCGAGCGCTTCGGCCTGTTCGCCCTTGAGGGATGTCTCCAGGGACCCGATCCGGTCGGCCAGTACCTCGACGATCTTCTTGGTGCGGACACCGAGCTCGCTGGGGTCCAGCAGCTGCCTGTCCTCGAAGTACTCCCGCGTGGCGCGCTTCCAGGCCTGGCTGGACACGCGGGCGCGCGGCACTCCTCCATAGACGGCGGTCTTGGGGGCGCCGGTGTCGTCCCGGTTGAGGTTGCTGGGCGGGACGGTCTGCAGCGCGTGTACGTCCAGGAAGAGCTGGTTCACGAAACGTCCTTGTCAGTGAGTCGAGAGGGGGTCGGGGCGGCGTGAGCAGTGGTGGCCTTGGCCTTGGCTCAACCGGTCTGCGGCTGCTGGGCCGTCTTGTCGTCCTTCTCGCGCCAGGCGTGGAAGGAGCGGCCCCAGGCGGTGCGGACCGCGTCAGCACCACCGGGCCACTGCCACTGGTAGAGCTGGCCGGCGAGCTGGGCGTAGTCCAGCGGCACGTCGGCACGGCGCAGGAGCAGGACGATGTCGCGCAGTCGCTTGGCAAGGGTGGGCAGGTCGGATGCTTTGCCTGCCTGTACGAGGCGCTTGAGCAGCGTGTCGTCGATCTCGCCGGCCGGCATCAGGCGCCGCACCGCGGCGCCCAGGCCCCGGGGCGAGCCGTTCTTGTTCGGCTGGTGGACGCCTGTGCTGCGTGACTGCTGGTGCAGAGCCCACAGGGTGAAGGCCATGAGCAGGGCTTCTTCGGCCCGCTCCAGCTCCGCTTCCCTCAGAGGGCGTGCCTGGGGGTGGGCGTGTTGCAGGGCGTCGAGGTCGATCAGGTCCCACAGGTCGAATACCTGCGTCGCGCTCTTACCCGCTTCGCGGCTGAGGCGGGCGCGGGCGGCGACGGCCTTGGACTGGTCGGTGGTGTAGCCGCGCTGCCAGGCGCTGATGCGCTGATGGGCAAAGTCGGAGACCAGTTGGTGCACCGGCAGCAGGGTCGTGGTGGTGGTCATGATGCATGCACCTCTGAAGGAATCTCCTGCGCCGCGGCCGGGTCGGACGGGCTGTCGGACGGGGAAGTCTGGCCAAGGCAGGTGCGAAGGCGTGCGGTGAACCATCGTTCGGCCAGGGCGGAGTTGAGCCAGAGGCTGCCTTGTCTGGAGGCGATGGTGCGGCCCGCCCAGGCGAGGTCTCCCGCGTCGGCCACCAGCTGCCGACCGAGTCGCAGGACGATCTCGTAGGCCGTCTTTTGCCATGCCAGGCGCTGCTCGTGGGGGTCGTCGGCCAAGCCCAGGGCGGCAAGCCACGTCCGGTAGGGGCCCTCGAGCTCGGCGAAGGCGCGGTCGCGGGCGGTGTCACGGCGGCCTTCGTTCTCCGAGCCGGCCGCACGTTCCAGGTCGCTCGCCAGGTCGCCGAGCGTCTTGACCGCCTCGTCGGCGTCGCCGGCCGCGTCGATGGCCTGCTGTGCGTACTCGCGGTCCTGCTGATCCAGCAGGACCACGTCCATCGTCAGATGGTCATCGACCACTTCGTCGACGACGGACTGCTGCGTGCCGTAGACGGTGGCGATGACCCTGGCTCGCACGAGGAAGCCGCGGCGCAGCTTCCGGCTGGTCACCAGGCGGGCGACCCATTCGAGGATGCCCGGTCGCAAGGACACAAGGACACCGTCCGGGCTTTTTTTCGCCTGCTGGCGGTCGGCGACCAAGGAGGCGACTCCCCGCCATGCCGAACGGGCGGGATCGTGCTCGCGCGGCAGGTAGATCGGGGCCTTGCTGCCGTGTTTCTTCTCCTGTGCCTGGCTGCGGCGCCAGGCCGTCATCGGCTCGTGCGGATGCATGTCGCGCGCGGGAAGCGGATCGCCATAGCCTAAGACGACGCCGTGGACGCCGTCGGGATCGGCGTGCAGCCGCAGGCGTCGGCTCTGCCAGGTGTACAGGTCGCGCAGCCCGGTCACGGCACGCTGCGCGCCCCCGGGCCCGGTCGGCTCCCGTCTCCACGCCGGCCGGTCGTCCGCGACGGAGGCGAGCCCCGGGGTGTCTGCGGCGATGAGGTTGAGCAGCAGCGTCTCGCGCAGATCACGCCCTTCGACGAACACCCCGCCCAGGTTCCCGGCCCAGCCCACGCCCAGGGGATAGACCTTTCCGCCCTTGGCGCGCTCGTCTCCGACGACACCGCTCTTGATGCCGGAGGTGTCATAGGCGTGGGCGTGCACCACCCATCTGGCGGCTTGCGCAAAGCTGAGCCGTTCGACGCCCCGGGGGCGTGCGGAGAAGAACGGCTCGCCGTTGGGCACGTCCGCCACGATCCGGTTGAGCGAAGAGATTTCGTCCTTCGCCGTTCTCAGCCCGGCGGTCTGGAAGAACGGCGCCTGAGCGTCCAGAAGGTCGAACCTGTCGTGGTGGAGGTCGAGGTAGTCCCCCACGGGCGCGAAGCACTCCGTGTCGCCCCACAGCCGTGCCCAGTGCTCGATGTCTCTCGGACCGTCCAGGGCGTCATGAGCAAGGGCCAGGAGCAGCCGCAGCAGAGCGAACTCCTGCGTGGGCAGATCACCGGCGAGTCTGCGGATGCCGGCCGCGTGCGCGAAGACGTCACGTAACGAAAGTTCGTGCTCCTGGCCGCTGTGCTGGAGCACCTTGATCCACGGGCGGTCCGTCAGGTCGAACGACAGCGGGCTCACGCCCGCCTGGCTCGTCCCACTGGTCTCAGACACGGGTCACCTCAAGTCCCTCGGTCTTGGAGTACCGGAGCGAGAAGCCTGCCAGCTGGGTCTGACACTCCTCGTCCAGAGCGAGAATCAGCTGGCCGGCGAGCCAGGGACTGTCCTTGGACTGCCAGGCCGGTACATACAGTTCCTCCAGCTCGGCAATCGCCCGGGCCATCACCTCCTGGTAGGAGAACTGCACCGGCAGCCGCACGGCGCACGCCGCCGCCGTCCTCGCGGCCAGCCGCTGCGGTACCTGATCCCACGGCAGTGCCAGTGCGCCCAACGCTCTGCCCCGCCGGTCCTCACCCAGCCAGGGCACGGTGGTCATCGTCCCGTCGCCGCGCCGTTGAACGACGACGACCTCCAGTGCGTCGCGGGTGTCACGAACCTGCGCCCGCCCCTCAGGAGTGTCATCCGCCTCCCCCACGCCGGCGGCCACCCAACCGATGAGCGGCTGGCCGGCCTTGCGTACCTCCTCCAGACGGTAGGTCGCCGCACGCCTGGCCTGGTCGGCGCAGTACGCCTCATGTCCGGCCCGAGCCTGGTCCATCGCCTCCGCCCATCCCTCGGGCGGGATCTGCCCGGCGGCGTAGGCGCCCTGTACCAGCGGGCTGATGTCCTGCGGCAGACGGACCAGGGCAGGGGCCTGGCCCTGCAGGTGCGGGAGCAGGACCGCGGCCGAGCGCAAGAGGAGATATTTTCCGTACACGGTGGCCGAACCCCGCACCGGTTCGGGTACCGCTCCTGTCCAGTCGGCTCCGGTCACCAGACACCGTGGCTCGCGCAGACCAGCGGGACGCTCCGCCTGACCCTCGCCGCGCGGGTGGCGGTGCAGCCGCCCCATACGCTGCAACAACAGGTCCACCGGGCACAGGTCGGTGACCAGGAGGTCGAAGTCGACATCCAGGGACTGCTCGGCGACCTGGCTCGCCACCACAATGTGCCGGCCCTGGGGACGGCCGGTCGCCTCGCCCGGCGGCCCGAACCTTCGCAGAAGGTCCTTGTCGTTGAGCGCACGGTCCAGGTCGAGGAAGCGTGCGTGTGCCACGGTGACGTCGGCGTCGCCGAACCTCTCCCGCAGCGCCCGTGCCGTCTCCAGGACCCGGGTCACGGTGTTGCGTACCACCAGCACGCACCCGCCGTCGCGCAGCTCCTCCTCCAGCCTGTCCGCAAGAACCTCCAGAGCGTCATCGATGCGCTCCAGGCGTACGGACATGCCGCGGCCCGACGCACCGGGGCGCCGCATGAGGGGAGCGTGACCGACGGCCACCGCCGTGAGCAGGGGATACTCCCCCGCTGCCGCGACAGCCTCAAACTCCTCCCGGCACCCCTCCTCACCCGCACCCGCACCTGTATCCGCCTTCGCGCCTGGGCCTGGGCCTGGACCGGCGTAGGCCTCGACGAGCTGTTGGCGGCGGGCCGCGGGAAGAGTCGCCGACAAGATCACCACCGGTACCCGATAGGCACCCAGCCACGACAGGACACGGTCGAGATAGACACTCATGTAGGTGTCGTAGGCGTGCGCCTCGTCGATGACGACGACCTTGCCCGCGACCGCCAGATGCCTCAGCGCCAGATGCTTGCTCTTCAGCCCGGCAAAAAGAAGCTGGTCCACCGTCCCGGCCACGAACGACGACAGCATCGCCTTCTTCCGGCCCCGCAGCCACACGTGCGCGACGAGTTCCGCCGCAGCCTCCCGCACCCCCGGCACCGGCCGGCGGGCCTCCGGCTCGGCATCCAGGTCCACCGCTGCGACGTTGCCGGCCCCCTTCATCAAGTCGGTGAACTCATCGTTCAAAGCAGCCTTGGAATGGGCCAGCAGCACCGAATGACGGCCCCCCTCCAACGACGGCAGCCTCTCCAGCCACTTCAACAGCCGGGGAAACATCGCATTGCCGGTCGCCATGGTCGGCAACGCGAAAAACACCCCGCCGGCTCCGGAGCGGGCGGCGAAGATCTCCGCCACCGCCAGCGCAGCCTCCGTCTTGCCCTCCCCCATCGGCGCCTCGATCACCATCAACCCCGGCGCCGCCATCGACCTGGCCAACTCCACCGCAGCCCCCTGCACCGGACGCACCCCGGCACCCTCAGGCAGCATGAACCGGGAGCCGAACAACTCCTGCACCTCCGCGGGCGGCTCCGTAGGCCGCCACGGCGCCGGCAGATCCAGCCCCCGCCACGCGGCCACCGCACGCTCAGCACTACTGCGCGGCACATCCTGCGGAAAGTACGGGAACAGCTCCGGGTTACTCGCGATCCAGTCCGCGACGATCACCAGCGCGGTCACCAGCACCTGCACCGGCTGCGGCAGCCGCACCGCCTTCCACAACTCCAGCCGGTCGCGCACACCGAACTCCTCCGCACACGCCTCCAACAGCTCCCCCTGCACCCGCCGCCACAACGACCGGCTCGGCCCAGTCGAGCGCAACAGATGCCCACGGTTGTCCAACGCACTGATCTGCCCGTGCTCGGGCGGCACACCGTGATGGCCGCCCACGACAACCGCAAACTGATCACACTGTTCAGGCGCCCAGCCACAGGCCTCTTCCAGCCACTCCCCCAACAACACCTGACTGGCCAGAGCATGCGGCGCCAACCTGCGATCAGGCCCCATCTCCCGCAACGACCGCATCGCCAGGCCCACATCCCGCATCCCGTCGGCCAATACCTCGACCTGACAAGCAAACGCCGGCGTCGCCTTCCCCACGTCATGCACCCCGGCCAGCCACCTCACCAACCGCCGCCCGTCCACTTCCCCGCCGGGCAGAACCTCACCAATCAACCGTCGGACCTGCGCGGGAACCCACTCATCCCACAACAACCCCGCCACAGCCGCACTGTCATCCATGTGCTGCCACAACGGCAGCCACCCATCCGAATCCCGATCATGCTTCCCCCACACCGCAAGAACCGGACCCACAAGCCTGCCCCGAAGACCTAACCGGCCCTCCCCCACATCAGCCATGACAGATACATACACGGCAACCGGGAACGCGATGCCCCGAACAAGACAAGAAGCCAAACCACCTGCCGAGTTATACGAAAATCACACACACCAGAAATCAACGACGTATCATAGGAAAATTTCCACCCAGGCCCTACTTGCGGGTAGCGTGCGGGCCCACCACGCGAGAGGGGACGCCGAGCATGAAGGAACTACCCCCAACCGCAGGAGAGCGAGAGCCCCGAAACCGACCCATCGGGCTATCGACGGCGCACCGGCCGGCTCCAGCGGGAGCGCCACCATGCGAGTCGGTGCTCGGAGTCCTGCGGGAAGACCGATTGAAGGCCGGCGAGGATGACACCGAGCGCCAGGCAGGCAAAAGCAAGTCCGGCAAGCCACCAAGGGGCACCTGTCAAAGCCAGGGCCAGACCGCCGACACCAGGAGCAACGACGCACACCAACGGCCGGTTCGAATGAGCCATGCAGAACTTCCCCCTGAGATGTGCGTACACAAGCCGTTGCCGAAATGACACAGGTCAAGTCCAGCCCCTACTCCGCTACGTCCAGCAGAACGGAACGCAGAGCAGGCAAGACAACGGCGAGCCCAACAGCCCGACTCGGTGCCAAGCAACCGTCCCGACGTAATTGAGGACCAAACCCCTCAGCCGCCACGGCGACCCGCCACCGAAACCGGATTCGACACTGCTCCACGTTCACCCCGTCTCGTCCACCGTGGACAGCCAGCTCACTCAACGGCAGGGGGAGCCAGAAGACACGCCCAATCAAGGAACACCACACAGAAAGAGGGAGATCCTCCGGCCTTGCCGGCATAACCTCGACCACGAGCAAGCCGTTAAGCCCCACGGACGCCCACACCGCTCCCCAAACCCACGGGGATGGCCCCACCACCCAGAAAGAACCCACCATGCTCCCCGCCACGCCGGGGATAGGGCCGACAAGACACAGTCGGCCAGCCCACACGGAAGCAACTCACCACCCCAACCACAAGGCCGCTTATCAAATCCGCAAAACCAGAGCGCCACCGGCACAGCGGGGGCGGTACCAGGCCCCCCGCATCCGAGGAGCAGCGCCCAGACGCGGCCAGCCTGCGGTTCGGGATGGGACCATCCCCGCGCATGCGGGGAGCAGTCGAACCGTCCGCTGTCCCGGCAGGTGGATCTGGGACCATCCCCGCGCGTGCGGGGAGCAGTCGGAGAAGGGACCGAACTGCACCAAGTCCGTGGGACCATCCCCGCGCGTGCGGGGAGCAGACGGCGCCCCTGGACGTGCCGGTCTGGTACCGGGGACCATCCCCGCGCGTGCGGGGAGCAGCCGTCGAGGGTGTACTCGGAATCGAGCAGGCCGGGACCATCCCCGCGCGTGCGGGGAGCAGTTGCCCTCGCCCTGCTGGGGGCGGCCGACGGTGGGACCATCCCCGCCGGAGCGGGAAGCAGGAGTCGGCGATGTTCCGGGCGATGCCCAGCACGGGACCATCCCCATGGGCGCGGGGAGCAAGCGGACAGATCTCCGGTCTGGAGTTTCTTCGGGAGACCATCCCCGCGCGTGCGGGGAGCAGATCACGGTGGCGGTCGTCTTCACCATGCCCTCGGGACCATCCCCGCGCGTGCGGGGAGCAGACCAGGGTCTTGCGGCCCATGGTCGTCTGCTCGGGACCATCCCCGCGCGTGCGGGGAGCAGCGGTAGATGCCCGTGGAGTCCGCGGCGTAGTAGGGACCATCCCCGCGCGTGCGAGGAGCAGTCCGGCCGCCACCGCTACCACCCTGCCCATGCGGGGCCATCCCCGCGCGTGCGGGAAGCAGAGTTCGCTGAAGACGGCGACCAGGGCCTGCCGGGGACCATCCCCGCGCGTGCGGGGAGCAGGGCACGGGCCGGATGACGTTGACGCCCTTCTCGGGACCATCCCCGCGCGTGCGGGGAGCAGAGATCCTCGCCGTGGTCCAGGCCGCCCAGGCGGGGACCATCCCCGCGCGTGCGGGGAGCAGTCGATCACGCTGACCAACGGGCAGTCCCTGCAGGGACCATCCCCGCGCGTGCGGGGAGCAGACGCGGTGAAGCCCGGTGTGCAGTCGAAAGCCGGGACCATCCCCGCGCGTGCGGGGAGCAGATTCGGCCCGCTGGTGAGTCTGAGACGAAGGGGGGACCATCCCCGCGCGTGCGGGGAGCAGGTGGCCGTGGTGAGGGCCGCGGCGACGGAGACGGGACCATCCCCGCGCGTGCGGGGAGCAGTCGACACCGTCACCAAGCGCGCCGCCTCCTTCGGGACCATCCCCGCGCGTGCGGGGAGCAGTGAAATCCCTGGCGCCAGGGCGGCGCGAAGGGGGGACCATCCCCGCGCGTGCGGGGAGCAGACTACGGACACTTTGCGGGCGAGCTCTTCGCTGGGACCATCCCCGCGCGTGCGGGGAGCAGCTTCTCGACGGTGCCGCGCAGCTCGACCGACCCGGGACCATCCCCGCGCGTGCGGGGAGCAGCACCTCTAGTCGGACAAGATCGTCTCCCACTCGGGACCATCCCCGCGCGTGCGGGGAGCAGCCGACCATCGTGAGGTCCGCGGCGCGGGTGATGGGACCATCCCCGCGCGTGCGGGGAGCAGCCGCCGGGGGTCTCGACCCGGGCGGCGGGGGCGGGACCATCCCCGCGCGTGCGGGGAGCAGACGCTGGCGCCGAGGACGTAGGCGAAGGAGTAGGGACCATCCCCGCGCGTGCGGGGAGCAGAGCCCCCACACAGCGACCCCCGGCAACCTCAGGGGACCATCCCCGCGCGTGCGGGGAGCAGCGCGCCTTGCGCACGATCGTCGGCCGGCTGCTGGGACCATCCCCGCGCGTGCGGGGAGCAGTTCTCCAGTGCGGAGTGCCGCGGCGGCCAGAAGGGACCATCCCCGCGCGTGCGGGGAGCAGCCGTCCATGGTGGCTTCGTTGTCGGCCGGCGGGGGACCATCCCCGCGCGTGCGGGGAGCAGCGGGCGGGATCCAGGAGAACGAGGCGTGGGTGGGGACCATCCCCGCGCGTGCGGGGAGCAGTGAACGGGAAGGTCGGCCGAGTCGGTCTCGGTGGGACCATCCCCGCGCGTGCGGGGAGCAGACCCATTCCCCGTTCGAACTGGTCCGGTCCGCGGGACCATCCCCGCGCGTGCGGGGAGCAGCGGGCTCGTGCTTCTCGGTCTCGGCCATGGGTGGGACCATCCCCGCGCGTGCGGGGAGCAGAGCGCCGCCTCGACGAGCTCGAAGAGCGTGTGGGGATCATCCCCGCGCGTGCGGGGAGCAGCAGTTCCACCTGTGCGGGAACTCGATGATCCAGGGACCATCCCCGCGCGTGCGGGGAGCAGTGCCAGTCCGGGCGCCAGTACGGCGAGCGCGCGGGACCATCCCCGCGCGTGCGGGGAGCAGGGATGGAGCATCAAGCGCGACGGGTCGGCCGAGGGACCATCCCCGCGCGTGCGGGGAGCAGCGACCCTGCGGCCACCGCCCCCGGTTTCGTCGGGGACCATCCCCGCGCGTGCGGGGAGCAGGATATGCCTGCGAACACGCCGAGGGGCTACACGGGACCATCCCCGCGCGTGCGGGGAGCAGGCGTTCAACGACGTCATCGGCAACATCCAGTCGGGACCATCCCCGCGCGTGCGGGGAGCAGATCGACGCGGCCGAGCGGCGCGCAACGTGGATGGGACCATCCCCGCGCGTGCGGGGAGCAGCGGAAGGTGATGGAGGAAGAGGCATGGCGTGCGGGACCATCCCCGCGCGTGCGGGGAGCAGTACACGGTCGGCCAGGAGAAGTGGGGCCAGTGGGGACCATCCCCGCGCGTGCGGGGAGCAGTTCAGGTCGTCGGGAAGCTCGGACAGATCGTGGGGACCATCCCCGCGCGTGCGGGGAGCAGTGCTCGGTCAGCAGGGTGATCCCGGCGACGAAGGGACCATCCCCGCGCGTGCGGGGAGCAGTGGCGGACCAGGTGCGCACCCCCGCGTGCGAGGGGACCATCCCCGCGCGTGCGGGGAGCAGGAAGTACGGGGTGGGGTTCACTCGTTGGCGTGGGGACCATCCCCGCGCGTGCGGGGAGCAGGCTTCGAGCTGGACGACCGCACCGACGCCAAGGGGACCATCCCCGCGCGTGCGGGGAGCAGACTGCGTGACCTGCGACTCTACGGCGCCCCAGGGCCGCACCACACCACTTTCACCGAAACAGACAAAACGCTCATCGCGCCTTCCCAGCTGAAGCACAGAGCAGCAGCCGCAACGGGGTCGCCGGGGGCAATCCCCCAGCGCGGGGAGCAGGACTCCGAGGCTGGAGTAAAGCGTCGCCCGTGACGGGACCGTCCCTGCGGGCGCAGGGAGGAGGCGGTTCCGGGCCGCTCCAGTTGTATGCAGTGCCTGTCAGGGCAGAGCGATGGCGGTAGTGCCGTCGGTCTGCCAGGCAGTCGTGTTGGGCTGGGCAGGTCGAGTGGTGGGGCTGCTGTGGGCGGTGTCGGCCAGGAGGAGGCCGGCGGAGTGTTGGCTGAGGGCGTGGGCTGTCTTCAGGAGCTGTGCGTGGCGGTGGGCGGGCAGGGACAGGGCGATGCAGGCCGCGCGGCCGGGCAGGGACAGGGGCACCGCGGCGCAGACTTCGCGACACAATGCGCCAGTGTCGGGGGCCGGGTAGCGGCCGGGACCATCCCCGCGCGTGCGGAGAGCAGACCTGCGACACCGGTGCGTTCTTCCAGACGTCGGGACCATCCCCCGCGGGCGCGGGGAGCAGGCTCAAGGGAGACGACGAATGTCTCGGCGCCGACGGCCTCCTCTACTGCTCGGCGGTGACCTTTTGTGATATCGATGCGGAAGATCGGGCGGTTTGAGTGCGGAGACGAGCGTGTACGCCTGTGTCCGGTAACGGTTCCGCATGGTTCGGAGCCGTTGCCGGACGGTGAGGGCGACGGACGGGTGGAGGCGGAGGCTCTGGGTCAGCTCATGGTGGTGATGGTGTTCCAGCCGCTGGCACCGACCACAGTGCTCGGGCCGTCGACCGGGGTCGTGCCGGACGTTCCGCCCTTGTAGAACCGCAGGGTGCCGGTGCCGTCTGCGGTGGTCGTCCACATGTCGGCGGTGCCGTCACGGTCGGCGTCGGCGCTGCCTGCGATCAGCGGGCGGTTGGCAGTCGTGTAGTTGGTGCCGTAGGTGGTGCGGTTGCCGAACGTGCCGTCGGCGCGGCCACGGTAGAGGTACAGGACACCGTCCCGGGTGTCCAGCGCAAGGAGGTCGGGTAGGTTGTCGCCGCTGACGTCGCCGGGGGCGGTGAGGGTCATCGGGTCCCAGCCGCCGTTGCCGATCTCACGGGCGGCCTTCACGGCGGGGGCTCCGGTCGCTGCCAGGTTGTTCTCGTACAGCCACAGCTTGTTCTCCGCCGCGCCGACCGCGTCCGTACGACCGTCGCCGGTCATGTCGCCGACGTTGACCACCTGTGCGTCGGCCGCCACCGACCCCAGGGCGACCGGGGGCCTCAGCCGACCGTCCATGCCGCCGGGTACACGGGCAGTTGGGTGCCGACCGGGCGACGACGTCCTCGTGGCTGTCGCCGTCCAGTCGCCCCGGTGGCTGACCGAGGCGCCGAGCAAGCCGCCGTTGCCGAGCTGGTAGTGGCTCGAGGTGACCCCGCCCCGGCCGTCACCCGGATAGACGTACAGGGCGCCCGTGGTGTCGACGGCGATCAGGTCCGGTGCGCCGCCGGAGCCGCGCGCCACACCCGGGGCATGGGCGTGGCACAGATGGGGAGCCTGCTTGCCGACCGCGTCTTCACCGGCTGCCTGATCGCCGCCGGCAGGATCGCCACCGGCCAGCTCAACGGCCGCATCCTGGTCCGCCGCTTGCCCGTCCACACCATCGTCACCGCCGGACTCGGCCTGCTGCTGGCGAGCCTTGCGATGCTCGCCCTCGCAACCGGCCTCCTCGGACACCCTGGTCTCCCGGCCGTCTGCGCGGTGCTGTTCGTCCTCGCCTCCAGCCTCGGTCTGCTCATCGGCAACGCCAACGCCCTGGCCATGAACCGCACTGCACACGCTGCCGGAGCCGCCTCCGCCCTCCTGGGCTCCTCCAGCTTCCTCATCGGCGCCCTCGTCTCTCCCCTGGCCGGCCTCACCAGCAGCGCCGTCCCCATGGCCCTCATCCGGACCCTCATAGCAGCACTCGCACTCACCTGCTTCACCACCCTCACCCGAGGCCACCACACACCTGAGCCGAAGTAGGCCCACCCCAGCAACACGACGAAAAACCGACACCCGTGGGCCCCGGCATCTGCCAGGGTGGCTCTGTTCACGAGGAATTCGTACACAGAGCCACCCCTTCGGCGTTCGGTCTCAGCGGGCGTGGCGGAGGGTGGTGCAGCGGACGCAGTCGGCCGGGTGCCATTCCATGACCGGCTCGACCATGCGCCCGTGGTCGACGCAGTAGGGGGTGGGGGTGACGCCGCTGACTCCACCCTCCTCAACGCACACCGAGGCCCCATCCCGCTCCTCCTGGCCGGCCCCCCTCCCCCCGCCACACCTACGCCACCTCTTCGACCTCGGTCGACGCCGCCGACACACGGTCTGCGGCCGACGAAGGGCTGCTGATGCTCGGCTCTCGGGAGGTCGTACAGGCTGCGCACGGATGGGCGCTCACCGTGATGGACGTGGAGCATCTCTGGGGATGTCGATGCCCAGAGCGGCGGCAGGGGGTCGCGCGCCGGGAACTGTCCTGGAGGGTCGTTCGCTCGCGGGCGGTGGAGGGGCATCTGGCGCTGCACCGGGGCGACGGCGGAGACGCCGCCCGCATGCCCAGTCTCCTCGATGTTCCCGTCCTCTTCTCGATCGTCTTCGAGGACAGCGACCGCTCCCCGCGCCCGCGGGGATGGTCCCGCGGCGGGAGTACCCTCCGGCGACCCCGCGGGGAAGACCGTCAGAGTCTGGTGGGGTGATGGCGCTACTCATCGCACTGACAGAGAGCGCTCTGATGACAGGCGGCGCACCAGAAAATCCGGCGGAGCAGCAGGGGTTCGAGGTGTCCGGAGGGGATGTCCCAGGTGAGGTTGCAGGCGATGTCGGGTCCGCTGATGGAGGTGCTGCACTGGTTGCAGTGGGTAGTGAGCTCGGGCGGGTAGGTGAGCATGGGTCCTCCGTGGCGCTTGCGCGTTGTTTACCGGTTCTGGGCCCGGAAGGCGCTGTCGGGCCGCTGCGAGCAGCATGGACCGGCGTTCCTAGGGGCGCATGTTGCCGTTGACTGGGCGGGGCGGTGGATCGCGGCGGCCTGGTAAGGACCCGGATGCCACGCCCTTGCCGGGACAGTGGGGGCGGGAGGACGCTGTGCCGCGCGAGAGGGCTGCATGGGGCCCTTTCATTCTGAGGCGGGCTGGCCGACGGGTGCGGTGAGGAGGCAGAGCCTTTGTCGTCGGCGCGATGGTTCCACTCTTCACACCGGCGCTTGGGGAGCCCACTGCAGCCAATCTTGTGCGTGCAGAGAACACTCGGGCGGCGCTACCAGACAAGCATCGCTTGTTTGGACCCGTAACTTCTTCACGCAAGGGGCCTGCCTGCACTTGCGCCCCACGCGCTTTATCAAGAGAGTGAGTCATGAGTTCTCAGGTGAAGGCATTCGGGTTCGGCATGCCGTGGGAGTCGTTGTACGGGTACAGCCAGGCCACCCAGGTCGGTGACACGGTTTACGTGTCGGGGCAGCTGTCGCATGACCCTCATGGCAACTTCGTGGGTACCGGCGACTTCGAGCTGCAGGTCCGCACCACGCTGGAGAATCTGGACTTGGTGCTGAGGCAGTTCGGGGCCGGGCGTAGCCAGATAGTGGAGACCACGGTTCTGGTGAGGAACCTGCGCGAGAACTTCGACGCGACAGCACGCCTCCACGCCGAATACTTCGGGGAGCACCGGCCCACCAGCACGGTCATGGGCGTTTCCGACTTGGCCCTGCCGGACCAACTCGTGGAGATCTGCGCCCTCGTACGTCTCGACGTAAAGCTGTAGCTGAAAAGGCCGGCCTGGCTTTGTCCACGAGGCGAGTTCCGGGCCCCGGACACGGAGGCGTCCGAGCCTCACGTGGTGATGCGCCGCGTGCCGACCGAGCGCCGCCTGTCGCTGCTCGTACAGAAGGGCGCGGCTGTCGACGACGTACTGCGGTCCGTCGCACGGCTGCTCGCCACCCACCACGCGAGCTCGCCCCGCAGTCTTCCAGCGATTGACCGACCTGCTGGGGCAGATCGCCTGGAGCGTCCTGGAGGAACCACCCGGGCCGCATCACGCGTGACCCGACCACTCGCCGCTGATTCGTCGGCCTGTGACATACCCGAGCAGTGGCAGGAGGACAGGTCCCGGACTTCGACGGCGGTCGCGGAGAAGTCTCAGCGGCAAAGACCGGAAAGCCCGTGACCCAGGATGTCTGCGCACAGAAGAAGCAGCACGAGCACCGCGATCACGATGCTGTTCGTGACCATGGACTGTCTGACGCTGTCCAAGAACGTCGCGGAGCGCCGCCCTCCGGTGAGACGCAGACGGACGGCTCCCCGCACGGTGCAGGAGGCGACGAGCACGAGTACGGCGCCTGCCACGGCGGGGCCGACGTCGTGGGCGCCTGCCTCGACGATGGAGGCTGCGGCCGATGCAGTCAGGGCGAGGTTCTTGGGATTGGCGCCCGACAGCAGCGCACCAAGGTGCAACGCCCCGCCGGCCGTGGCGTCGTCGAGCGACGCATCGAGCGTGGTGGCTCTGCCTGCTCACCCGTGCGCGGGCTCTTCAACCACTTACGTACCCCCAGGACGATGAGAGCTCCTCCGGCAACCACCCGGCCCCAGTCTGCGTTCGCCGATGACGCGCTCCCGGGGTCGTCGGCCGCGCCGAAGAGAACCGCGACAAGCGTCGCCGTGATCGCCAGGCCGGTGATCCACCCGGCGGTGAACAGCAGGCCGTTCGGCGGCCCTGCGCCCCGGACAGGAACAGGACGATCGCCATCACAGGGGAGGGGCTGAGCGCGACCGCCGGCGCCGCCAACATCATGGCCCTACCGCCTGGATGAGCACCTGATCCCCCATGGCTCGATCGGAGCACGGATCAGCACGCCCTCTTCAAGGGCCCCACCGGGCTGCCGCGGAAGCAGCCAGGCTCGGTGAAGCGCTGCGGCGCCATGCTTTCAGGGCTCCTGATACTGCCCGAGCAGGAGTTCTGGTGGCTTCCGGACCCGCCGACGTCACCTGCACGAAGGACCTGAAGGGAGGCTGATACAGCCGTCCGCCTCCCGCCCACTGCCAGATCGGTCAGGACAAGCAGGGCGGACAGGGCGGACAGGGCGGATGGCGTGAGCTGGACGGGTGCGGAATTCGGTGTGGATCCGCCGGTTCCCCAGGTGGGCGAAGCCGTGTTCGACCTGTGCGCCCCCGACGGCGAGGGCGCGGTCGGCAATGGGGAGAGGGCCATACGGCCCTCCCGCTCCCCCTGGCGGGGAGCGGAAACTGGAGGCGGACACCGACGAGGAGGTCCCCGATGAGTCCTCTCCCTTCCCCTCGGCTCACGTCAGCCCTGTCCGCCGAACAACTTGACCGGCTGATGACATGCGGCCGCCCTGTGGACCTCCCCGAAGGCACGCGGCTGTTCGAAGAAGGCGATCCCGCCCAGCGCTTCTGGATCCTTCGGACGGGCACCGTGACGTTGGACGTCTCGGTACCTGGCACGCGATCGGCGGTGATCGACACCGTGAACGCGGGTGAGCTGCTCGGATGGTCATGGCTGTACACCCCGTATCGCTGGCACTCCGGGGCGGAGGCCATGACGCGGGTGCGGGCGTACGAGTTCGACGCCGGGGCCGTGCGCAGGTTGATGGTCGCCGATCCGGTCCTCGGCTCCGCTCTCGGGCACCTCGTCGGGCAGACCCTCGCCCGTCGCCTCGTCTCCGCCCGGACGCGACTGCTCGATCTCTACGCACCACACGGCAGCGGCCTGTAGACCCTCGCGCAGCTCCTGGAGAACGTCGTGCCCGCCTCGCATGACACCGTCAGCGACGTCTTGACCACGGACCATCCTTGTGGGGGCGGGTACGAACCCACCGATCGCAGGGGTCGCCAAGTCCGATCTGTCGGCAGGCACCACTCGCACGCGGGTATTCCTCGTCGACGACCATGAAGTCGTACGCCGGGGCCTCCGCGACCTGCTCGACGACGAGCCCGACATGGAAGTGGTCGGCGAGGCGGCGACGGCCGACCATGCCTTGGCCAGAGGCCCCGCCCTTCGGCCGGACGTGGCGGTCCTCGACGTGCGCCTGCCTGACATGGACGGCATCTGGGTGTGCCGGGAGCTGCGGTCACGGATGCCTGACGTCGCGTGCCTGATGCTGACGTCGTTCGACGACGAGGACGCTCTCCTCGACGCGATCATGGCAGGGGCTTCCGGGTACGTCCTGAAGCAGATCAAGGGGTCGGACCTGGTGGCGGCGGTGCGGACGGTGGCCACCGGGCAGTCGATGCTCGACCCCGCCACGACGGCCCGGCTGATGCACTCGCAGCGCGACCCCGGGGCGGCGGAGCCGCCGGAGGACGAGCGGCTCGCGGCGCTGTCCGACCGGGAGCGGTCGGTACTCGAGCTCATCGGCGAGGGCCTCACCGACCGGCAGATCGCCAAGCGGCTCTATCTGTCGGAGAAGACCGTCAAGAATCACATCTCCCGGCTGCTCGGCAAGCTCGGCGTGGAACGCCGCGTACTGGCGGCCGTCATCGCCGCGCAGGTCCAGGAGCACGACGCCGAAGCCACGTAGGCAGCTCACCCGTCCTGCCCGGCCGTGAGCGGGATCCGCCACTCGAGGACCGTGCCGCCGCCCGGCGCCGCCCGAGCGTGGACCGCGAGTGTGCCGCCCAGCCGCTGAGCCCGTTCGGACAGGTTGCGCAGCCCGCTGCGGCTGCCTCCGTGCGGGATGCCCACTCCGTCGTCGCTCACCGTCACCGCCAGCACGCCGTCGTCGGCCACAACGGACACCTCCGCCTTTCCGGCGCGGGCATGCCGTGCCACGTTGGTGAGGGCCTCTCCGAGGACGGCGAGCACCTCCTCGGCCGCTTCCGTTGGTACGTCGGTGTCGATCAGGCCTTCCATACGCAGCGCCGGGGTGAATCCGAGCGTCGATGCCGCCGTATCCACGGCCTTGACCAAGCGGCTTCGCAGCTTCGGGGCGGTTCCCGGAGCGTCGTGTTCACGGAGGCCGAAGATGGTCGATCGGATGATCTTGATGGTGGAGTCGAGGTCGTCGATCGCCCGGGTCAGCCGGTCCACGGCCTCCGGATGCTCGACGAAGCGCCGCGCACTCTGCAGCGTCAGCCCCGTGGCGAAGAGGCGCTGGATCGCCAGATCGTGGAGATCCCGGGCGATCCTGTCACGGTCCTCCAGAAGGCTCACCTGCTCCGCGTCCCGCCGACGGTCCGCAAGTTCGAGCGCCAGGGCCGCCTGCCCCGCGAATCCCGGAAGAGCGGCGACCTCGGCAGCCGAGAAGAGGTGTCGCCCGTGCCGCCTGGCGAGGATCAGCACACCGGTCAGCCGCTCCTTGGTGCCGACCGTGACGGCCACCGCAGGTCCGAACCCCTTCCACCGTTCGGGCTGCACCGTGATGCGCGGTTCGTTCTGGACATCGACGACCGTGACGAGGCCCTCCTGCGCCAGGGCGGCCTCGACCAGGGTTCCTTCACTGCTCGGAAGGACAACGCCCCGGTGGGCGTCGGCCCCCTCACCACAGGCCAGCGAGCCCCGCAGCTCACCGCCTTCACCCACCAGATAGAAGACCCCCATGTCGGCGCCTGCGATGTCCACAGCCTGTTCCAGCATCCCGTCGAGGACCTGGGGCTCCTCCGCGCCGGACAGGAGCGCGCTGGTCAGGTCCGAATTCGCGGCCAGCCACCGCTGCCTGAGCCGGCCCTCCTCGTAGAGGCGGGCGTTCTCGATCGCGATGCCGGCCGCGACGGCCAGGGTCGCCACGACGGCCTCGTCCTCGGCGTCGAACTCGGCTTCTCCGCGCTTCTCCGTGAGGTAGAGGTTTCCGAACACTTCGTCGCGGACCCGGATGGGGACGCCCAGGAACGTGCGCATCGGCGGATGATGGGCGGGGAAGCCGTACGAGGCCGGGTGCTCGGACAGCTCGGCGAGGCGCAGCGGCTGGGGGTTGCGGATCAGTTCGCCGAGGATGCCGTGTCCGGACGGCAGCGCGCCGATGCGCTCTCGAAGTTCGTCGTCGATCCCGATGGGGAGGAACTCCGAGAGCTTCCGGTCGTCACCGATGACGCCCAGGGCTCCGTATTCGGCGTCCACCAGGGTCACAGCGGACTCCACGATGCCGCGCAGCACCTGAGGCAGGTCGAGTTCACGGCCCACGGACATGACGGCTTCGAGCAGCCCGTTGAGCCGGTCCCTGGTGCCGCGCACCTCGTCGATACGCACCTGGACCTCGTCGAGCAGCTCGTCGAGTCGCAGCCGTGGCAGCCGTGTACCCGCGGGCTTGCCGTCTTCCCGGCCCATCGAACCTCCGGCAGTATCGAGCGCACGGGCCGCACCCGAGGCGTGCACTTTCACGGTAGTCCGGATGAACCGCCTGTTCCTGTCGGACCCCCCGGATGGAAGGCGGTCCGTACCGCGCGGGCCGCGACGAATCCGGCGGGCGCGCATGCGAGGGCGATCCCGGCGCCCGCCCAGCCGAGTGGCTCGGTCTCCAGGATCGAGTTCAGGAGCGGCACGTACAGTGCTGCCGCCGCCAGAAGGGCCGAGGCGAGGACGGACAGAGGGAGGAACGGGTTCTCCCGGGTGAGAAGTCGGGTGCGCAGTCCCAGGGCCACGCCCAGCTGCGCGGCGAGCAGGGCGAGGAAGAGCACGCTTTGCCAGGCCAGGTCCAGTGCCTGGGCGGCGAGGCCCGCGCCGAGGGAGGCCGCCGTGACGACGGCCGCGAGCAGGAGCAGCCTCTGCCAGGCGCCACCGCCGAGAATGTGCTGGTCAGGTGGGCGCGGCGGGCGATGCATGGCTCCCGGGGACGCGGGTTCGGCGCCCATGGCGACGCCGGTGAGGCCGTGTGTCAGGAGGTTGATCCACAGGATCTGGCCGGCGCGGAGGGGCAGCGGCAGCCCGAGCAGCGGCCCGATGAGCATCACGAGGATCTCTGCCGCGCCGCCGGCCATCCCGTAGACGAGGAACTGGCGGATGTTGTCGTAGACACGTCTTCCCTCCTCGACGGCCGCCACGACCGTGGAGAGCTCGTCGTCGGTGAGGACGAGGTCGGCGGCCTGGCGTGCGACCTCCGTGCCGCGTGCGCCCATGGCGACGCCGATGTCGGCCCGGTGCAGGGCAGGGCCGTCGTTGACGCCGTCGCCGGTCATGGCGGTCACCGCTCCCCCGGCTCGCCACGCCTCCACGATGTCCAGCTTCTGCTGGGGGTCCGTTCGGGCGAAGACCTGCACCGAGGTCAGGTCGGCCACGCGCCCCGCGGTCACGTCGGCCCCGGTCGCGACGCGGCCGTCGGTCTCGCCGCCGTCGCCCAGGAGAGCGACGCGGGAGGCCACCGCCCGAGCGGTCGCCGGATGGTCCCCGGTGATGAGGACGGGCGTGATCCCGGCCGCACGGCAGGAGGCGAGGGTCTCGGCAGCGTGCGGCTTCGGCGGGTCGCTGAGCGCGACGAGGCCGAGGAGCCTGAGCCCCGACTCCGCCTCGGTGACCGGTGTCGGGAGGTCGTTCCGCACGCCCGACGCGACGGCGAGCACGCGGTATCCGCAGACGGCCAGGCGCGCGGCCTCCTGGTGTGCCGCCGCGAGCACGTCGGGAGGATCTCGCAGGACTTCGGGGGTGAGGACTGCTTCGGGAGCGCCTTTCAGACAGACGAGCACCCGGTCCTCATCGGCTTTGTGGAGGGTGGTCATGCGTCTGCGGAGGCTGTCGAACGGCGCTTCCCCGATGCGGGGTCTGGTCACCGCCAGTTCCGTCTGCTCCGGGCAGCCCGTCTTGGCAGCGGCCGCCAGCAGGGCGGCCTCCATGGGGTCGCCAAGGGCTGTCCAACGGCTGTCGGACGCTCCGTCGTCCGGTGGGCGCAGCGTGGCGTCGTTGCACAGGGCGGTCACGGTCAGCAGCTCCGTCAGCGGTTCGAGCTCGTCCGCCTGCGCCGGTCGCCCGGCGACAAGGGCAGTGCCCTCGGGTTCGTACCCCACCCCCGAGAGCTCGGCGGTCACCCGCGGTGTCCAGAGGCGCTGGACAACCATGCGGCCCTCCGTCAGGGTGCCGGTCTTGTCGGTGGCGAGGACGGACACCGAGCCGAGCGTCTCGACCGCGGGCAGCCGCCGCACCAAAGCGTGCCGGGCGGCCATGCGGCGGGCTCCTAGCGCCAGGGCCAGGGTGACGACGGCGGGAAGGGATTCGGGGACCGCCGCCACGGCCAGGCTGATGGCGGTGACCGCCATCGTGCCCAGCGGGAGCCCCCGCACCAGGCCGAGGGCGAAGACCAGGACGCACAGGGCGAGCGTCACGGCCGCGAGGATGCGCCCGAGGGCGGCGAGCCGGCGCTGTAGCGGGGTCGGCTCGCGGCGTTCGTCGAGGAGAGCAGCGATACGGCCGAGCGCGCTGGATGCACCGGTCGCCGAGACCACGGCCACGCCTCGGCCGCGGACGACGACCGTGCCCGCGCTCAGCCTCGCACCGGGCTCCTTCTCCACGGACACGGACTCCCCCGTGAGCATGGACTCGTCCACCAGGACCGCGGATGCCTCGGCGAGTTCGGCGTCGGCGGCGACGATGTCGCCCTCACCGACCAGGAGGACGTCACCGGGGACGATCGATGCCGCCGGGAGGTCGAGGACCGTGCCGTCGCGCCGCACGCGCGCGTGCGGCGCGGTGAGGTCCGAGAGAGCGGCGACGGCGTTGTCGGCCCTGATCTCCTGTGCCACACCGACGGTCGTGTTCACGAGGACGACCGTCCCGATGACGATCGCGTCGGGGTGGTCACCGATCGCGAGGGTCAGTGCGACGGCCCCGAGAAGCACCATGATCAGCGGGTCGGTCAGCTGGGCCAGGATCCTGTCGTGGAGCCGTACGGGCTTTCGCGCGGTGACCTCGTTGGGGCCCGTGCGGGCCAGCCGACGGGCGGCCTCCGCCTCACTGAGTCCCGTGGTGTCCCGCACCGGGGCGGGGGCCCGGTCCGCCTGCGACGCGGTCATGGCCCGCTCACCTCACAGGGACGGTGATCACCGGGCAGTGGGCGCGGTGGAGCAGCCCGTGGACGACGGAGCCGACGCGCATCCCGCTGTACCCGCCCCGGCCCCTGCGGCCGACGACGACGGCCAGTGCGTGCTCGGCGGCGTCCGCGAGGTTCTCGACGGGCGAGCCGATGAGGACCTCGTGTGTGAGCCGGACGTCGGGGTACTTCTCCGCCCAGCCCGCGGTGGTCTCCGAGAGCAGGCGGCGTTCGGTGTGGAACGGCGTGTCACCACTATGCAGGCTGAAGACGGGGGGCTGCCAGACGGCGATGGCACGCAGGGCGCAGCGCCGGAGGTCCGCTTCCTCGAACGCCCAGGCCAGCGCGGCGCGAGAGGACTCGCTGCCGTCGACACCGACGACGAGATAGGGCGTCTCCTGGGTGACGTGTTCCGCGTCGCCGACGACGACGACCGGGCAGCGTGCCTTCGCGGTGACCGGGACGACCAGGGAACCGGCGCTCAGGAACTCCTCGGTACGGCTGAGGTGCCGGGATCCCAGCACGATGATGCCGGCCTCGTCCGACACAGCGGCCAGAGCTGCCGCCGGGAACCCGTCAAGGAGAGAGGAGGTCGTCCTGGTGCCCGGCTGCCGGGCGTGCGCCCAGGCGAGTGCCGTACCCAGAGCTTCCGAGCCGGCCTGCCGCTGGGCCACGTGACGAGGAGTGTCGTCGACATGCTGGGTGTCGTGCTGCGGGGGTACGGCAACCGTCAGGCGCAGTCCCACTCCTCGCAGATGAGCCTCGTCCACGGCCCAGGCGAGGGCCAGGTGCCAGTTCCTGGCCGGGTCGATACCGACGACGATGTCACGGCGGTCCATGGTGCGTGTCATGAGGTCCTCCCGTGTCCGGGCCCTTGCCGGGGGATGAGCTCCACCGGGCAGTTTGCGTGCTGCAGCAGGCTGAGCGTGGTCCGGCCGATGGTGGGTCCGAGGTATCCGGGCGAACGCCGACCCCCGACGACCAGAAGGTCCGCGCGGTGCGACGCGTCCACGAGCGCCCCGGGCACGCTTCGGCTCTGCCGACCTTCGGTGTGCACGGTGAGTCCCGGGAATTCCTCTCGGACCCGGTCCGCGAGCGAGGACAGTACGCGGACCGGGTCGTGGGCGACCTCGTCGTCACCGTTGTGCAAGGCAGCCCGTGAGCGGGCGGACCGTCCGGCATCACGGATGTGCAGGAGCCGCAGAGGCACCTTCCGCAGCACGGCCTCGCGGGCCGCCGCGCGGACGCACCCCACGTCGGCCTCGTCGCGCACCGCAGCGAGAACCACACCCGCCTTGTCGGGCTCCGCGGTACCGCGCACCACGACCACGGGTGTGGTGGCGCCGGCCGCGACCTGAAGGCCGACGGAACCGAGCAGCAGAGAGGTGAACTCGCCGAGACCCCGGTGTCCGACGACGATCGTGCCCGTCTGGGCGGCGGCGCGACGAAGACCGTCCGGTGCCCCGCCATCGGTGAGTTCCTTGACGACCGGCAGCTCCGGGTGGCGATCCGCAATCGTCTCGGCGGTCCGGTCGAGCAGTTCTCTTCCCACCAGCCGACTCCTGCCGATCTCCGCCTCGGACGGAAACGGGGCCTGTCGGTCCGTCTCTGCTCCATGGACGAGGAAGAGGGTGCTGCCCCGCAGCGTCGCCTCCGCTGCCGCCCACACCACCGCCGTGTAGGCCGACGGTGATCCGTCGACGCCGACGACGACCCTGCCGAGGCCGGGACGGGCTGTGGTTCCGTCCATCGCTCCTCCTCAGGCGGTCCAAGGGGACTCCTTCCACCCTGGCAGGTGGTTCCGAGCGGCCGGAGGGCCGCTGGGGTCAATGCCGGGACCGAAGGTCCCACTCGGGCGAGACCTCGCGCGGACCGGCACCGGCGAGCCCGTTCGGACCTGAGGCCGGACCATTCGGCCCTCGCCGACCACGAGTGTGCGGCGGAGGGTGGTGACACGGGACAGCACACCGGCCGGACCCTCGGACAGGAGCCACGGTGATGAAACACATGAAGGTCGGCGCTCTGATGACCGACGACGTGGTCTCCACCGTCCCTGCCGCGTCGTTCCGGGACGTGGCGAAGTCGCTGGCCGAACACGACATCAGCGGAGTGCCCGTCGTGGACGAGGACGACCATGTCATCGGTGTCGTCTCCGAGAGCGACCTCCTGGCCCGCGACGAGCTGACCGCACGGGATCTGATGACCACACCGGCCGTCACCGTCCAGGCCGAGGAGACGGTGGCGGAGGCGGCACGGCTGATGGTGCGTCGCGGGGTCGAGCACCTACCCGTGGTCGACGAGGAGGAACGAATGGTCGGCATCGTGACGCGTCGCGATCTGCTCCGCGTCTATCTCCGTCCGGACGCGGAGATACGGCAGCGCATCCGTGAGGACGTTCTCACTGATGTCCTGGACCTGCCCGGGGACGCCGTGGACGTGCACGTCCTGGACGGCGTGGTGACGCTGGGCGGCCGCGTCCGGCGGCAGAGCCAGGCCCAGATGCTCGTCGGACTCGCCGAGGAGGTCGACGGCGTCGGCGAGCAGGGCCTCCTCGCAGGAGCGCCAGGCGTCGGAGCCCTCCTGCCGGGCCGGCACCCAGCCGTGCACGAGGCTGCTGCGCGTCCAATCGTGACCGGTGCCCCGCAGGCAGTACGAGACGGTCGCAGGCAGTTCGCCGAGCAGCGACGGCGAGGCCGAAGCCGCCGCGTCTTCAGAATGTGATGATCCGTGCCGCAGATGGTGACGGCGTCGACTCGTCGGGGCGATGCATGGGCCGGTCGGGCCACCGATGTGCCCGTAAGGACTCTCGGGGCGGTCCGGGTCCCGATGCGAGGCTGGAAGCCGGTTCACCTTCCGAAGGAGGGACGGCCATGTCCGAGGCAGCCCCGAATACCGCTCCCACGCCCGCGCGGCCGGCCCTGCTCAGTTTCCTCGGTGGCGTGGGAACGGTCACCGGCAGCAAGTTCCTGGTCGAGAGCGACCATGCGCGGATCCTCCTCGACTGCGGTCTCTTCCAGGGTTTCGCGAAGCTGCGGCACCGCAACTGGGAGCGGTTCGCCCGCGACGCCGCGGACGTGGACGCCGTGGTCGTCACCCATGCCCACCTTGACCACTGCGGCTATCTGCCCCGCCTGGTGCGGCAGGGCTTCCGGGGACCGATCCTCACCAGCGCCCACACCGCCCGGCTCGCCGGGATCGTGCTGCGCGACAGCGCCCGGCTCCAGATGGAGGCCGCCCGGCACGCCAACGCGCACGGCTGGTCCAAACACCGCCCGGCCAAGCCGCTCTACGACGATTCGGACGTCGAGAAGACCCTGGCCTTCTTCGACCCCGTGGCCGTCGGCGAGGACGTGGAGATCATGGCCGGCACCCGGCTGACGCTCCACCACGGCGGGCACATCCTCGGCTCCGCATGGGCCCGCCTCACACTGGAGGACGGCCACACCCTGGCCACCTCCGGAGACCTGGGCCGCCCGGGGCACCCGCTGCTGCTGCCGCCGGAGCCGTTCTCGGGCTCCGACGTGCTCCTCATGGAGTCCACCTACGGCGACCGGCACCACGACCAGGAGTACGCCCGGTCGGCGTTCTCCTCCGTCATCGCGCGTGCCCTCGCACGGAACGGCACCGTCGTCATCCCGGCCTTCGCGATCGACCGTACCGAGGTCGTCCTGCACGAACTGGGCCGCCTGCGCGACACGGGCGTCCTGCCTCGGTCGGTACCCGTGTACGTGGACAGCCCCATGGCCCTCGCCGCGCTGGACGTCTACCAGGACGCCGTGCGCGAGCACTCCGCCGAGCTGCGGCCCGAGATCCTCGCACGGGGAGAGGGCGCGCTGAGCCCGGAACCGTTCCTCGCGGCGCGCACGGTGCAGGAGTCCATCGACATCAACAGCACGCACGGGCCCGCCGTGATCGTCTCCTCGGCCGGGATGGCCACCGGCGGCCGGGTCCTGCACCACCTCCACCGCCTTCTCCCCGATCCTCGCAACGCCGTGGTCGTGGTCGGCTTCGCCGCGGCGGGGACCCGGGCCCGGGACCTCGTGGACGGGGTCCGGACGCTGAAGATGTTCGGCGAGTACGTGCCCGTACGCGCCGAGGTCGCCGACGTGCCCCACTTCTCGGCCCATGCCGACGCGGGACAGATCGTGGACTGGCTGCGCGCCGCCCCTCCCCCGCACACCACCTACCTCGTCCACGGCGAACCGACCGCCTCCGAGGCGCTGCGCGACCGCATCGACCGCGAACTGGGCTGGACGGCCGTCGTGCCCCGCTCCGGCGAGGCCGTCCTGGTCCGCTGACCCGGTCCCCTCGGTCCCTCAGGCAAGGAAAGAGCGATGACAACGCACCCGTTCACCGTCGCCGACGTGATGACCAGGAAGGTGGTCGCCGTCCAGCCCGGAGCCGGGTTCAAGGAGATCGTCGCCGCCATGGAGCGGTGGAAGGTGACGGCCGTTCCGGTCGTCGAAGGCGAGGGCCGCGTCGTCGGGGTGGTCTCCGAGGCCGATCTGCTCCTCAAGGAGGAGTTCCACGACCACCGCCTCGGCCTCGTCGAGCAGATGCGACGGCTCGACGCCACGGCCAAGGCCGGTTCTCGCCGGGCCGAGGAGCTGATGACCGCGCCCGCAGTCACTGTCACTCCCGAGGCGTCCCTGCCTCAGGCCGCCCGCCTCATGGCCTCCCACCACGTCAAACGACTGCCGGTCGTCGACGCGAGCGACGTCGTCCAGGGCATCGTGAGCCGGTCCGACCTCCTCAAGGTGTTCCTCCGCCCCGACGAGGATCTCGCCGCCGAAGTGCGCCGCGACGTCGTCGAGCACCTCTTCCCGCTCTCACAGCGCAGGGTCGACGTCCGTGTGGACGCCGGAGTCGTGACGCTGTCCGGCGAGGTCCGCGACCGCGCGCTCATCCCGCTCGCAGCCCGCCTGGCCCGCGCCGTCGAAGGCGTGGTGGACGTACGGTGCGAGCTCACCGCCCATGGGCGGACATAGCCGTGTCCGGCCGTTCGGGTGCGGTTCTCGGGGCCGCCGCGTTTGCTCGACGCATGTCCCCGGTGACCAGCACCGACCTGTACGAGGTCACGATGGTGCTCTCGTGACTGCGGGAGGACATGCAGGCTCCGGCCAGCTGCGGTCTCTTCGTCCGCGACCTCCCCTGGGGTCGTGGATTCCTCGTCGCGGCGGGGCTCGAACCGGCCCTCGACTTCCTCATCGTCGGACTGAACCACTGGGTCCTGCGCGTCGCCGCGTACGCGAGCCTCATGACGGACGCCTACCCGCCCTTCCGCCTCGACCAGGGCGGTCACGAACCGGGGACGGCCGACGCCCGCTGACGGCGCCGCCTGGCGCGCCGCAGCTCGTCCGTGCCCCACACCAGCACCGGGAACGTCGCGACGAGCAGGACGACGTCCGGAGGAAGGGCGGCCGTGCCGAAGAGGTGCTGGAACGGGGGTGCGTAGACGAGGGCGGCCGTGAACGCGAGTTCGAAGGCGATGCCGACGAGCAGCAGCGGATTCGAGAGCACTCCGATGTCGCGCAGCGCCGCGTGGTCGGTGCGGGCCGCGAACGCCGTGCCGACCTGGCAGGTGACGATGCCGGCGAAGGTGGCCGTGGTGGCTGTCACGTAGGCGTGATGCAAGGGGCTGCCGGTGCCGGTGGGGTCTCCCGGCTGCCAGCCCGCGCGCCACAGCACGTAGAAGTAGCCCGCCATGACGAGGGCCGCCGATGTGAGCCCCAGGTATCCCCAGCTCCGTATGAGCATGTCGCGGGAGATCACGCCCTGGTGCCGGGGCCGCGGAGGCCGCTGCATGACGCCGGGCTCAGAGCGTTCCCTGCCGAGAGCGAGGGCGGGCAGGGTCTCGGTGCCGAGGTCGATGGCGAGGATCTGCAGCACGGTCAGGGGGAGCGGTACCGCGCCGGCGGAGAGCGCGAAGACGAGGAAGGGAAGGATCTCCGGAGTCGCGTGGGCGAAGATGTAGACGATGAACTTGCGTACGTTGTCGTAGACGCGGCGCCCCGACTCGACAGCGGTCACGATGGTGGCGAAGTCGTCGTCGGTGAGCACCATCGCCGCGGCCTCCCGGGCCACGTCGGTGCCGGAGCGTCCCATCGCGACCCCGATGTGGGCGCGGTGCAGCGCGGGGGCGTCGTTGACGCCGTCACCCGTCATGGCGACGATCCGGCCGTGCTCGCGGAGCGTGTCGGCCACCTTGAGCTTCGTCTCGGGCGAGGAGCGGGCGAAGACGATCTCGTCGTCGCCCTCCACGAGGAGCCGGTCCAGCTCATCGTCGCCCAGCGACTCCGACGCCGCGACCACGTGCAGTCGGGGTACTCCGATGCCGACCTCCCGCGCGACGGCCGCGGCGGTGGCGCCGTTGTCGCCCGTGACGACGTGTACCCGGATCCCGGCCTCGTGGCAGCGGCGCACGGCCTCCGCCACCTCGGGGCGTGGCGGGTCGTACAGCCCGACGAGCCCGAGCAGGGTCAGCCCCGACTCCGCGTCCTGGCGACGTGACGGCAGCTCCGCACCACTGGGCAGGTCACGGACGGCGACGGCCAGGACTCGCATGCCGTCCCGGGCCAGCTCCTCGGCCGCGGCGCCGGCCGACCGCGCCGCGGTTCCGGGCAGGAGGCGGTCCAACACCGCCTCGGGCGCTCCCTTGACCACGATCCGTGCGGGGCCCTGCGGTTCCCCGCCCGACCGCTCCCCGCCCGGCCGCTTCTCTCCCCATGTCTCGCCGCCCTGCACGACCGACATCAGTCGCAGTCGCGGATCGAAGCGGAACAGCGCCCGGCGTCCCGCGTCGCGCCGGCCCAGGTCCAGAGGAGCCCCGTGGTCGGCCGCGCCGGCGACGAGGGCGGCCTCGGTGGGGTCGCCGTGCAGTTCGCCGTCGGCTTCTCGCGTGACGGTGGTGCACAGGGCGCCCGCCGTCGCCAACTCCTCCGCCCAGGGCCCCGGCTCCGACCCGTGGTCGACCGTCCACAGCGCCCTGAGACGCATGCTGTTGCGGGTGAGCGTGCCGGTCTTGTCCGTGCAGATCACGCTCGTGGAACCCAGGGTCTCCACGGCGCTGAGCCGTTTGACCAGGGCACCCCGGCGGGCCAGGGCGCGGACGCCGACGGCCAGGGCCAGCGTGATGGTCGGAAGGAGTCCCTCGGGGACGTTGGCGACGAGGAGCCCGATGGCGAACGTCAGGGAGTCGGTGACCGGGAGTCCGACCGCCACCCCGAGGACGAGGAAGACGACGCCCATGCCGGTCGCGACGCCGGCGATGAGCCACGCGACCCTCTTGACCTGCCGTTCCAGAGGGCTCGCCTCGCGCCGCGTCCGCTGGCTGAGTGCGGCGATCCGACCGAGTTCGGTGTGGTTTCCGGTGGCGAACACGACGGCCCGGGCCTGACCCTCGACGCAGGTCGTCCCGCTGAAGACGAGGTTCGGCTCCTCGAGCAGCGGGGCGCCGAGGACACCGGCCGAGGCGATCCGTTCGGCCGGCACGGACTCGCCCGTGAGCATCGACAGGTCGACCTCGACACCACCCTCGGCGATGTGCGCGTCGGCGGGTACCTTGTCGCCCTCCTCCAGGAGGATCAGGTCGCCCGGTACGAGGTCGCGGGCCTCCAGGACGTGGGGCTGCCCGTCGCGTACGGCGAGGGCGTGCTCGGGCAGATAGCGGGCGAGTGTCTCCACCGCCCGCTCCGCCTGCCGCTCCTGGAGCAGGGCGAAAGCCGCGTTGACGGCGATGACCGCGAGGATCGCCCAACCGAGGACCGCGAGGTCCGCGACGAAGGCGAGGGCTGCGGCGGCCCACAGCAACAAGGCCAAGGGGTGGACCAGCTGCCCGACCAGCTCACGCGCGAAGGAGGAGCGCACCTTGCGCCGTACCTCGTTCGGTCCGTGGACGGCGAGGCGCCGGGCGGCCTCGCGGGCCGAGAGGCCATCCGGGCCCGTGGCGAGTTCACGACGCAGCCGGGGCAGCGGTTCACTGGGGTCGAAGGGCAGCGCCCGGGTGGAGGAAGGGGTCCGCTCGGGGCCGGCGCGGCTGCCGACACGGTCAGTCATCATCGTCCCCCGCATCGCTGCCCCGGCGGAGCCGGCCGGACCATACGGGCTCCACCTGCTCCCACTCGCGTTCCCAGGCCGCGAGCCGGTGGCCTTCGGTCCGCCGCCGTACGAGCAGGACCGTCGCGGCGCCTGTCACGCCGGTGACGCCCGCCGCCGCCACACCGCCCGACAAGGAGGTCAGGGCGCGGTCGGCGGCACTGCCGGGAGGCCGGGCGGGTGACCCCGCGTCGTCCACCCAGATCGTCACGGCGCGTCCCTCCGGTGTCCGGGACGGGACGTGGATACTGCCGGACCGGCGGACGTTGTGTGGCTGCTCCCACACGGCGGGCGCGACGGCCTGCGGCTTGGAGCCGTACCGGGTGGCGACGGGTGGCTCCTCGGCCGGCCCGGTGGTGGTCGCGGTCACCTGGTGCCGGTGCACGGCGAGTTCACGGTCGGCCCTGGAGCCCGCCGACCACAGGTTCCCGGCGGCCACGGCACCGCAGATGGCAGCGATCAACAGCACGCAGAGCAGGGCGGCCCGCCCTGGGGGTCTCCTGGGCGGGTCGGCCCCGCTCCCCGGCTCCTGGTGGAGCATGCCGCACCTCCCGTCGGGGTGGCTTCGCCGACCTGTCGGTGGCCCGATTCAGGGGGTGGCGTCGAGTTCCGTTCCGATGTGGTGGGCCCAGGCCCGGGCCGGAGCGTCCGGACGGTCTCTTCGGCGATCCCGGCGGTCGCGCCGGCTTTGCTGCCGTAGGCGATCAGGACGCGTTTGGTGTTCATGACTCCGCGCCCTCGGCCGATCCTCCGGCCCGCTTCACCGGGATGGTCCGGACCGACGTCGTGTCCTCGTCGTCGGGCATCGGGATGCGGACGGTGAGGACGCCGTCCGCGTACGACGCCTCGACCTGGTCGGCGGGGATGGTCGCCGGGAGGCGCACGGTCCTGCGGAAGGATCCGTAGCGGAACTCCGAGTGCTCTTTTTCCTCCTTGCTCTCGCTGTGCTCCGCGCTCATCGTGATGAGGTTGTCGTCGACGGTGATGGCGATGTCGTCGTCCGGGTCCATGCCCGGCAGTTCGGCTCGCAGGACGTACACGCCGGCGCCGCTGGTCATCTCGACCGGGATGGAGTGGGCGGCCGTCGCGGGGTGCCATCCGGGCAGCCCGGGGAACTCCCGGTTGAACCAGTCGTCGAAGTCGGGGAAGAGGCTGTGCCTGCGTTCCAGCTTGCCTCCGGCCATTGTTCTGCTCCTCGTGTACGGGGCCCAGGACGGTCGCCGTGGACCCTGGTGAGTAGGGACAGGCGGCGGGTCGGGTGGCGGAGCCGGGTCCGACTCCGTAGCCCACCTTCCACCCGCGACGTCGTCTGGCGCAGTGTCCGAGGGGGCTGAAGCGCAGGGCCGAACGAGCCCCACCAGGAAGGGGCCGCTCGGCCCATGGCGCCACAGCGCCCGTGCTGTCAGCGGCAGACCTGCTCGACGAAATGGCCCACCCGTTCCTCCGGCAGGTGCCGTGCCAGGTCCGCCTCACCGATCATGCCGACCATGCGGTGGTCGTCGATCACGGGCACGCGACGGACACGGTGGTCCTGCGTCGTGCGGAGCACCACCTCGCTGTCGGCGCCCGCGTCCACGGTGACCGGCTTGCCCTGGGCGAGGTCCCCCGCCGTCATCCGGTGGGGGTCCTTGCCCTTGGCAAGGCACTTCACCACGATGTCCCGGTCGGTGATGATGCCGTGCAGCCGGTCGTCCGGCCCGCAGATGGGCAGCGCGCTGAGATCCAGCTCGCTCATACGGCGTGCGGCATCCATCAGGCTCTCGTTCTCCTGCACGCAGGTCGCACCGGCATGCATGACGTCCCGTGCGGTCGTCATGGCCGCGTCCTCCTTCCGCCCCCCCTGCTCAGAACCAGCCGATCCGTCACGGGTCGGTTTGGTCACTCCTCCGTTCCTGCGGTGCCGTTCTCGCACGTCGTCTCCGCGCGGGCCACGTGCCCCTTGACCGCTGCGAAGCTGTCCGGTGCCACCGAGATCGAGTCGAGGCCCGCCTCTACCAGGATCGCGGTGAACGCCGGGTCGTCGCTGGGCCGCTGCCCGCACAGTCCGACCGGCCGGCCCGCCGCGTGGGCGCGGCCGGCGAGGGTCTGGATGCTCCGTACGACGGCGGGGTCCCGCTCGTCGAAGACGTGGGCGAGGGCCTCGGAGTCGCGGTCGACGCCGAGGGTGAGCTGGGTGAGGTCGTTGCTGCCGATCGAGAAACCGTCGAAGCGTTCCGCGAACTCCCCGGCCAGGATGATGTTGGCCGGTATCTCGGCCATGACGTAGACCTTCAGACCGTTCCCACCCCGCACCAGTCCCTCCCTCGCCATCACCTCCAGTACGCGGTCGGCCTCGCCGAGAGTGCGGCAGAAGGGGATCATGACGACCACGTTCGTCAGCCCCATTCCGTCACGGACCCGGCGCAGTGCGCGGCATTCGAGGGTGAAGCCCTCGCGGTAGCCGTGGCTGTAGTACCGGCTCGCGCCACGCCAGCCGATCATGGGGTTCGCCTCGTCCGGTTCGAAGGGCCGGCCGCCGAGGAGCTTGGCGTACTCGTTGGTCTTGAAGTCGCTGGTGCGTACGACGACGGGCGCCGGCCAGCGCGAGGCCGCGATCCGGGCGATGCCGTGGGCCAGCAGGTCGACGAAGTAGTCACTCCGATCGAGGTAGCCCTCGGTGAGCCGCTCGACGACATGCCGGTCGTGGGGGTCGAGCCGCTCAGGATGCAGCAGGGCCATGGGGTGGACCTTCACCTGGTGGGCGACGATGAACTCCAGGCGCGCCAGTCCCACTCCGTCCGCGGGAAGCCGCCACCAGCGGAACGCGGCTGAGGGATCGGCCAGGTTCAGCATCACCCGGGTTCGGGTGGTGGGCAGTTCCGCGAGGTCGGTCCGGGTCTCCTCGTACGGGAGCATCCCTCGGTAGACACGTCCGCTCCCTCCCTCGGCGCAGGAGACCGTGATGGATTGCCCGTCACGCAGGATCCGTGTCCCGTCTCCGGTTCCGACGACGGCGGGGACGCCGAGTTCGCGGCTGACGATGGCGGCGTGCGAGGTACGGCCCCCGTGGTCGGTGACGATGGCGGAGGCCCTCTTCATGACGGGTTCCCAGTCCGGGTCGGTGACGCCGGTGACGAGGACGCCGCCTCGGGGGAAGCGGTCGAGGTCGACGGGCGCGTCGAGCGCCACGACGCGGCCCTGGCCGATGGCCTCGCCGACGGCGATGCCTTCGACGAGCGGTTCGCCGGGAGTGGCGGTGAGCCGGCGGCGCGTGAGGGTGCCGGGGAGCCGACGCGACTGGACCGTCTCGGGGCGGGCCTGGACGATCCACAGCTCGCCGGTGAGGCCGTCCTTGGCCCATTCGATGTCCATGGGGCAGCCGTAGTGCTCCTCGACGGCCGCCGCCCAGCCGGCGAGCGTGCGGATCTCCGCGTCGTCGAGGACTCGCCGGCTCCGCTCATCGTCGGGTGTGTCGACCGTACGGGTCAGCCCGGTGTCCGCGTACACGGCCTTCAACCGCTTGGCTCCGATCCGCACGTCGATGACGGGGTCGAGCGCCGGGTCCTTCATGCTCGGTTTGAACACCGTGTACTCGTCCGGATCGACCTGGCCGCTGACGACGGTCTCCCCCAGCCCCCAGGCGGCGCTCACCACGATCACGTCCGGGAAGCCGCTCTCCGGGTCGAGGGTGAAGACGACTCCGGCGCCGGCGCGATCGGAGCGGACCATGACCTGGATGCCGATGGACAGGGCGACGGCGAGGTGGTCGAAGCCCATCCGTTCGCGGTAGTCGATCGCCCGGGCGGTGAACAGGGAGGCGTAGCAGCGCGTGCACGCCTCGAGGACCGCGTCGGCGCCGCTGACGTTCAGGTATGTCTCCTGCTGCCCGGCGAAACTCGCTTCGGGCAGGTCCTCCGCCGTCGCACTGCTGCGCACCGCCACCTCGGGCGACTCCCGGCCGATCTCCTCGGCCAGCCGCTCGTACGCCGCGCGCACGGCGTCCCGCAGCGGTACGGGCAACGGCTCCGCCAGGAAGAGGGACCGGATGGCCGCCCCGACCCCGTCGAGTGGCGCACCCGCGTGCAGTCTGTCCATCTGTGTCTCCACACGACGGCGGAGGTCTCGGGAACCGAGCAGCTCCTCGTACGCTTCGGCGGTGGTGGCGAATCCCGGAGGGACTCGCACGCCCGCACCCCCGAGCCGGGTGGTCATCTCACCCAGTGAGGCGTTCTTGCCACCCGCTCGGCCGACATCGTGCCGCCCGAGTTCCGTGAACGGTACGACGTGTCGTATCGGTCCCATGGTCTCCTCCACGGCTCTCGGGCCTCCTCAGTACGGCAGCGGCCTGCCGGAGGGTGTGCGCAGGTCGAGGGGAGTGGGCTTGCGGGCGTGGCCCGGCCGGGGGCTGATCCGGATGCGCTTCATGCTGCTCACCTCTCCGCGGAACCGGCCGATGGACCGGAGGCGTCCTCTCGCCCCACCGTCCCGCGTGACGGGGGTCGCGTCCCAGTGCCGAGCGGGGCAGCACGCACGGGCCGGCCGGCCACACCGGAACGGGACCGGTCGGCCGGTGCCGGGTCGCCTGTCCGGCGCTCGCCCTGCGGGAGGGGAATGCTGGTCACCGGACGCGGGGTGCGGTGCAGCAGGCCGTGAACGGTCGAGTCCGACCGCATGCCGGAGTGGCCTCCACGGGCTCGGCGCCCGACCACGAGGGAGAGGGAGTCCTGGGACGCCAGGACCAGGGCAACCCACGCGGTCCGTGGCGATCCTCAGATCGTCGCGCAGTTCCCGGACGAGCTCCTCCGCGTTGACGATCGCCGACTGCGTGCGGATGCGCAGGGCACGCTGACGGGCCGGCGCGTCGTACCGCAGTCCGTCGTGGGCGGGCGGTACGGCGGCGACCAGCCGGAGCACCTGTCCTCTTCGTACGGCCTCGTCGGCGACCCAGACGAGATCGGGGACCGACGACTCCCGGGGGTCGACACCGAGCGGTACCTCGTTCACGTCTCCTCGACCCTGGTGGCGAAGGCGGGTGGGACGATCTCCACCGGACAGTGGGCGTGGTGGACCAGGACGTGGGCGACTCTCCCCAGGGAGGGGCCTACACCCAGGGCGCGGTGTTCTCTGCCCATCACCAGCAGATCGGTGTGGGCGCTCGCCTCCACCAGGGTCCCTGGCGTGCTCGTGCCCGTCTCGACGTGATGGCTGACGATCAGCTGGGGATAGAACTCACGCGCGACGTCGGCAAGCGACTTGATCTCGTGCACCCGCTGCTGCGCGATCCCGTCGAGGTCGTCCAGCATGGTCGCGACACTGCCGACGTGGGTGAGCAGGTTCCAGACGCTGACCAGCCGCAACGCGGCCTTGCGGGCGTCGGCCTCGGCGGCCGCGACGAGCAGCCAGCCCAGATCCGAAGCGCCGTGCACGGCTGCCGTCACCGAGGCCGACGCGGGCCGTTCGCGGTCACCTCGGACCACGATCACGGGAACCTCGGCGCGGGCCGCCACGCCCAGACCGACGGATCCGAGCATGAGGGTGGAGAAGCCGCCGAGCCCCCGGTTGCCCACCACGATCGTGCCCCGGTGGCCGGCGGCCGCCCGGAGACCGGCGACCGGCTCCTGGCGGCTCAGTTCCTTGGTGACGGCGAGGTCCGGAAAGAGGTCACGGACCGCGCTCGCGGTCTCGGTCAGCAGGTCGCGACCCGCTTCGCGTACGGCCTGGATCGTCTCCGCGTCGGAGAAGATCGCCCGGCGGTCGGTGTCGGCGGCGTGGACGAGATGCAGAGGCCGCCCCCTTCGGTCCGCCTCCTCGGCGGCCCAGAGTACGGCAGCGCGCCCGGAGGGGGACCCGTCGACTCCCACGACGATGTTGCCGAGCTCCGGTCGGGCGGGGGTCTCGCTGGTCATGGCTCCTCCTCCGGGAACACCCGAGGCTCGGGAGCGCGTCCCGAGGGGCGACATCTCCCACACTGGCATCGTGGCGGGCCTCCATGGGATGGGCCGTTCGGCCCCGATCGTGACCTGCCCGGCCCTGCTGCCGGAAGGCGACGGGGCACCAGCCTGAAAGGTGAGACGCCCTGTCCGGTCCGGAGTCCGGGCCGGGCCGCGCGGAAAGGTTTCCACGAGGGAGGCACGCCATGTCAGCCCAGGTCACCGCCGGTCTGGACGGCTCTGCGGAAAGCCTCGCCGCCGCCCGTTGGGCCGCGGCGCGAGCAGTGCTCCGCGAAGTGCCCCTCAGGCTGGTGCACGTGGAGGAGTGGCCGAGCATGCCGGAGGTGCCCATGGCGTACGCCCGCACACGTGCCCACGACGAGCAGACGGCGAGGTTGATGCGGGAGGCGACGGACCGAGCGCGGAAGGACTATCCCGATCTGGAGGTCATCACGGAGTACGCGCACGGCCGGGCAGCCGAGGAACTGACGGCCGCCGCGAACGAGGCGGATCTGACAGTCCTGGGTTCACGCGGACTCGGCGGCGTCCGCGGCTTCCTCGTGGGCTCGGTCTCCCTTGCCGTCGTCGGCGCGGCCCGACGGCCGGTCGTCCTCGTACGCGCGACGGACGACCGGGAGGCCCCGGAAGGCGGCATCGTGGTGGGCATCGACCTCGACCACCCGTGCGAAGCCCTGCTGGCGTTCTCCTTCTCCGAAGCCGCGCGTCAGGGCACTCCGCTGCGGTTCCTCCACAGTTGGACGCTTCCCGCCTCCTACGGCCACGCGGCCATCATGGACCCGGCGGTCGGGGAGGACCTCGGCAGCCACCTTCTCGCCGGCCTGGAGGACCTGCTGGAGCCTTGGCGGAAGCGGTACGCGGGTGTGGAGGCGGAGGCCAAGCCGGTGGTGGGCTCGCCCGCGTTCCAGCTGGTCGAGGCGTCGCAGACCGCGCAACTCGTCATCGTGGGACGCCGGAGCCGGAACGTCCCCCTCGGCCCGCACCTGGGCCATGTCGCCCATGCGGTCATCCACCACAGTCCCGCGCCGGTCGCCGTCGTCCCCTTGACCTGACCGGACGGCACCTCCGTGCCGCACGGTGTCGACGGGTTCCCCTGGCCAGCAGGCCCGGACGGCTAGCCAGCAGGCCCGGACGGCGCGCCGGGCGCGCCCGGGACCCGGATGCGCCGTCCGGTCACTCGGCGCGGCAAGAGGGTCACCACGGTGTCCCGCCCGCTCCCGGCCCACGGCTCGGAGTGGACGGCGTCCTTGATCCTCCGTATCGAGGTCTCGTCCGATACCGTGCGTGCCGGACCGACGAGGAGCACGCTCCAGCCCTGACTGAAGGCGTCGTCCAGGTGGTCCTCCTCGAAGGCGACCTCCACGCCGGACGTCGAGGCGCGGGCGAGGGTCGAGTGCGCAGCGGTCATGAAGACGATCTCTCCGCCGACGACCTGGTAGTTCACGGGGATCACCATCAGCCCGTCCCGTCCTTGGACGGCGACCCGGCCGACGCCATGGCCGTCGAGCAGTTGCCAGCACTCGGCCTCGCCGATCTCCTCCATCCGTGCCCGGTACCCGGCGCGGGCTCCGCCGGGCGGGAGGTCGGCCGTGTACCCGGTGAGATCCTGGACGGTGGTCTCCAGCGCGTTCGCGAGCCGGACCAGGAACTCGATCCCCGGGGTGGCCGCGTTCTCCTCCACGTAGGCGATGAAGCCGGGTGTGGAGCCGGCCCGTTCGGCCACGTCCTCCCAGGACAGGCCGAGCCGGGTGCGCCTGGATGCGACGCGGCGGCCGAGGTCGCTTCGGGCGTGCGGGGAATGCGGTTCACCGGGCGTGTTCATCACTGGTCTCCTCCGTGGTCACCGGGCGCCGCTGAGGGACGACGGCGACCGGACACATGGCGTGGTGCAGGGCTCGGTGGGCGACCCTGCCGAGTTCCAGGCCGACGAGCCGGTCCCGGCGCCTGGCGCCGACGACCAGCAGGTCGGCGGCGGCGGAGCGCTCGGTCAGCACTTTGTGGGCGGGGCCCTCGACGGTGCTCCTGCGCAGGCGCACCTGGGGATGATCGGAGGCCGCGGACTCAAGGGCCTTGTCGAGCAGCTCGGAAGCCCCTTCCGTGAAGTAGGCCGCCCCGGCGCGTCTCATCAGCAGGTGGTCGGCCGGTTCATGGGCGGGCCGTCGCCAGGCGCGGACGACGTCGAGCTCCGCGCCCCGGACGGCCGCCTCGCGGAAGGCGAACCGCACGGCCGGCGAATCCAGGTCGTGCTCGCCCACCCCGAGCAGGACGCGTCCGTGGCGTGCTTCCAGGGCCTGCCGGTCCCCTCGGACGACGACGACCGGGCAGAGGGCACGAGCGGCCACGATGAGGCTGACGGATCCGAGCAGGAGGTCGGCGAAGTCGCCGCGACCGCGTGACCCGACGACGAGGATCGCGCCCTCCCGCCCCTCCCTGAGCAAGGCCTGCGACGCGTCCTCGGCGAGGATCTCCGTGGTGAGCGGGAGGTCGGGTGCACGACGGCCGACGCGTTCGGCCGCGATGGCGGCGATATTCTCGGCGAGGATCTGACCGGAGGGACGGTCCGTGCTCCATGTCGGCACGACTCCCTCGTACCGTTCCCACAGGGAGGCGTGGACGATACGCAGCGGGATCCCGTGCCGTACCGCTTCGTCGGCGGCCCAGTCCACGGCCGTGAGGCTGGCGTCGGACCCGTCGACTCCCACCACTCCTACCACCAGGGGCGATTCCATCGTGCCCACCGCCTTCCAGGTCATGGGGTCGGCCTGCTGCCACGCTCGCACCGGACGGAAGGGGCGGGGTAGGGCCGGTCGGTCCCGGGCGTGGCCCGCCCGGACCAGGTGTGGTGGCGGCGAGACGCGACGGGACGAGGGGCCATCCGCGTTCGCGGATCCTGATCGCGCGGTACTCGGAACACCGGAGGTCCTCGACACCCGGTGCGATGGCCGCGGCGGAGTCAGGACCGCTTGGCGGCCTTCGCGGGACCGGCCGCTCTCGTGCCGTGCGGCGGGAAGTGCTGGACCCGCGCGTCCGGGCCCGGGAACACCTCGGTGACCCGGCCCGTGTCCGACCACCGGACGTCGAAAGGCGGAGTGCCGTCCGGGTGGTGCAGCCCGACGATCTCGCCGTCACGTCCTTCGTCCCCGACCGTGGCACCGCCGACGATCAGCCGGTCGCCGACGCGAGCCCACAACCCGGCGCGGGGCTTCTCCTGGCCTTGTCGTGCTCCGGTCGCGGTCATGGGTTCTCGCCTCCCGGCACCATCGCCCCGCCGCGGTCCTCCCGAGACGGGCGCTCTCGCCTTCTCCTCTGTGCGTTCTCCACTGTGTGTCCCGGCGGGCCGGTCGTCATAGGGGCGAACAGTCCCGGATGGGGACCGTTCGGCACTGCCCCGCGGGGGCTTCGCACAGCAGAGTGAGAACGGGGGCGGCCGCATCCTGTGAAGGAGGACCGTCATGCAGCATCGCACGGTTTTCGAGGTGATGACCCACGAGGTGGTCACCGCCGCCCCGGAGACCCCGTTCAAGCAGATCGCCCGGCTCTTCTCCGACCACGACGTCTCGGCCGTCCCGGTGATCGACGCCGATCGACGCCTGCTCGGTGTGGTCTCGGAGGCTGATCTGCTGCGCTCCACAGCAGAGCTCCCCGACCTGGAGGGCCGTTGGGCAGGTGTCCGGCTGCTGTCCCGGGAACGGGGCCTTCCCGATGCGGAGACGGCCTCCGAGCTGATGACCTCGCCGGCCGTCACGGCGCAGGCGAACTGGAACCTCGTCGAGACGGCCCGGACGATGCAGCGCAAGGCGGTGAAGAGACTTCCGGTGACCGACGAGACCGGTCGACTCGTCGGGATCATCAGCCGTAGCGACCTGCTGCGGCCCTTCCTGCGCAGTGACACCGCGATCCGGGACGAGATCGAGCATGACGTCCTCGCGGACACGCTGCGCCTGGCCCCCGACACGATCCGCGTGACCGTCGACGACGGAGTCGTCAGCCTGACGGGCCGGGTCGACGAGCGGGCCGACATCCGCGTCATCGTGCGGCTCTGCCGTTCGGTCGACGGAGTCGTCGCCCTGCACGAGTCGATCGAGTACGGCTACGACAACCTCGCGCTCGACGTGGAGCCACCGCGATGAACGCCCTGTGGGTCGCACCGGTCATGCCCGACTATGACAGCGCGCGGGCCGTCTTCTCCTGGCGACGGGAACGGTCCCGGCTCGCCGGGCTGCCGGACGGCGGCGTCAACATCGGGTTCGAGGCCGTCGACCGGCACCTGGGCGAGGGCCACGGCGAACGGGTCGCGTTGCGCTGTATCGCCCGCGACGGATCCGTCAGGACGGTCAGCTTCGCCGGGCTCGCGGCCGAGAGTTCGCGCTTCGCGCACGTGCTGGAGACGCTCGGAGTGGGGCGCGGCGAACGGGTGTTCACTCTTCTCGGCCGCCGGTTCGAGCTGTACAGCACCGTCCTCGGAACGCTGCGGGCCGGACGAGTCCTGTGCCCCCTGTTCAGCGCCTTCGGACCCGAACCCGTCGCCCTCCGCATGGAGCTGGGCAACGCCCGGGTGCTCGTCACGACCCGCACGCTGTACGAACGCAAGGTGGCCCCCGTACGGTCCCGCCTTCCGCACCTGCGGCACGTCCTGCTCCTCGACCCGGGTGCCGACCCGCCCCCGCACACCCTCTCCTTCCCCGCTCTCACCGCCGCCGCGCCGGACGCGTACACCGTGGGCCCGACCGATCCGGCGGAGCCGGCACTGGTGCACTTCACCAGCGGCACCACCGGGACGCCCAAGGGCGCGGTACACGTGCACGAGGCGGTCCTCGCCCATCACGTCACGGCCGCCTACGCCCTGGACCTGCACGAGGGCGACGTCTTCTGGTGCACCGCGGACCCCGGCTGGGTGACCGGCATGTCGTACGGCGTCATCGCCCCGCTCACCCACGGGGTGACGACCGTCGTCGACGAGGGGGACTTCGCCCCCGATCGCTGGTACCGGATCCTCGCCGATCAGCACGTCACCGTCTGGTACACGGCGCCCACTGCGCTGCGCATGCTCATGCGGGCCACACCACGCGGCGGCGAGTCGGCGCCTGCCGCGCGGCACGACCTCTCCTCGCTCCGGTTCGTCGCGAGCGTCGGTGAGCCGCTGAACCCGGAGGCCGTGCAGTGGGGCCGGGAGTCGCTCGGACTACCGGTCCACGACACCTGGTGGCAGACCGAGACCGGTGCCATCATGATCGCCAACTTCGCGGCCGATCCGGTGCGGCCCGGTTCGATGGGCCGACCGATTCCCGGCGTCGAGGCCGCCGTACTGGCATGCGGAGAGGATGGCAGGGCCGCGATCACCGGCGGGCGAGTCCAGGTCCTCCGGGAGTCGGGCGCTCAGGGCGAGCTCGCCCTGCGGGCGGGGTGGCCGTCGATGTTCCGGGCCTACCTGAACGAACCGCACCGATACGAGGCGTGCTTCGCCGACGGCTGGTACCTGACCGGCGACCTCGTCAGCCGTGACGCCGACGGCTGGTACTGGTTCGTGGGCCGCGCCGACGACGTCATCAAGTCCGCGGGGCACCTCATCGGGCCTTTCGAGGTGGAAAGCGCACTCATGGAGCATCCGGCCGTCGCCGAGGCCGGTGTCGTCGGGCGCCCCGACCCGATGGCCGGTGCGATCGTCAAGGCCTTCGTGCTGCCGCGCCCCGAGTGTCCGCCCGACCCCGAACTACGGCGCGACGTCATGGCGTTCGCCCGCCGACGCCTCGGCCCGGCCGTCGCACCCCGGGAGATCGAGTTCGTCGAGGATCTGCCCCACACCCGCAGCGGAAAGGTGATGCGCCGCCTTCTGCGGGCGCGCGAACTGGGCCTGCCCGAGGGCGACGTGTCGACGCTGGAGACACCCGACCCGGCAGGGGCGGCCGAACCCTCCGAGAAGGAGTCGTGATGCCCACCGCACAGGGCGGTACGTCCGCCGGAACACCGAAGGCGAAGCGCACGCGTCGCGCACACCGTCCCTCGACGCCTGCCCGCACACCGCAGTCGGACCACGACCTGGACCTGCTGCGGCGGATGCTGCTCATCAGGCGGTTCGAGGAACGGTGCGTCGAGCTGTACAGCGCAGCGGCGATCCGGGGCTTCGTCCACCTCTACATCGGCGAGGAGGCGGTGGCGGTCGGCGTCCACCAGGCGCTCGACGAACGGGACGCGGTCGTCTCCACGTACCGCGAGCACGGCCACGCCCTGGCCCGTGGAATACCGCCCGAGGCCGTGATGGCGGAGATGTACGGGAAGACCACCGGGTGCAGCCACGGCCGAGGCGGGTCCATGCACCTCTTCGACGCCGATCGCCGCTTCTACGGCGGCAACGCGATCGTGGGCGGCGGACTGCCGCTCGCGGCGGGCCTGGCGCTCGCGGCCCGGTTGCGCGGTGAGCCCGGGGTCACCTGCTGCTTCTTCGGCGACGGGGCCTTCGCCGAGGGCGAGTTCCACGAGACCGCCAACCTGGCGGCGCTCTGGGGACTGCCCGTGCTCTTCGTCTGCGAGAACAACCTCTACGCGATGGGAACGGCCCTCGCACGCGAACACGCCCAGACGGACCTGGCGATGCGGGCGGCGTCGTACGGCATGGCCGCCTGGGCCGTCGACGGCATGGACGTGCACGCCGTGGAGAAGGCGGCGCGCGGAGCGGTCGAGTCCATGCGCGCCGGCAGCGGACCACACTTCCTGGAGATGCGCACGTACCGGTTCCGCGCGCACTCCATGTACGACCCGGACCGGTACCGGCCGAAGGACGAGATCGAGGAGTGGAAGCGGCACGACCCCGTCACCGGTCTCACCGACGGCATGCGTACGGCCGGACTCCTCGACACCGCCACGCTGGAGGACGTGGAGCACCAGGTCGCCCAGGAGATCGACCAAGCCGTCCGGGCGGCCGAACAGGCCCCCGAGGAGCCGCCCGAGGATCTGCTGCTGCATGTCACAGGCCGATACGAGGAGGCGCAGGCATGAGCACCCGTACGCGACCGCGGGCACATCCCGACGACGACACCATCACCTACAGGGAGGCCCTGCGCGAGGCACTGCGCGAGGCGCTGGCATCGGACGACCGGGTCTTCCTGATGGGTGAGGACGTGGGCCGATACGGCGGCTGCTTCGGCGTGAGCCTCGGTCTCCTGGAGGAGTTCGGACCCGATCGTGTCCGGGACACACCGCTGTCGGAGTCCGCGTTCGTCGGCGCCGGGATCGGCTCCGCCCTGGCCGGGCTGCGGCCCGTCGTCGAGATCATGACCGTCAACTTCAGCCTGCTCGCCCTCGACCAGATCCTCAACAACGCCGCCACCCTGCGGCACATGTCCGGCGGACAGCTCGGGGTGCCACTGGTGATCCGCATGACGACGGGCGCGGGACGGCAGCTGGCCGCCCAGCACTCCCACAGTCTCGAAGGCTGGTACGCGCACATCCCCGGCCTCCGCGTCCTGGCACCGGCCACGGTCGACGACGCCCGCCACGTGCTCTCCGCCGCGCTGGCCGACCCCGAGCCTGTGCTGCTCTTCGAACACGGCAGCCTGTACAGCGCGGCCGGAACGCTCGACCCGGCGGTCGACCGGGTCGACCTGGACCGAGCGGCCATCCGCCGCGAGGGCACCGACGTCACGGTCGTCGCGTACGGCGGTTGCGTCTCCAAGGCCCTGGAAGCCGCGGAGCGACTGGCGGGCGAGGGGATCAGCGCGGAGGTCGTCGACCTGCGCACGCTACGGCCCCTGGACGACGCCACGATCGTCGGCTCGGTCCGGCGGACCCACCGGGCCGTCGTGGTCGACGAGGGCTGGCGCAGCGGCAGTCTCTCCGCCGAGATCGAGTCGCGCATCTGCGAGCAGGCGTTCTTCGAACTCGACGCGCCCGTCGAGCGGGTGTGCAGCGCGGAGGTCCCCATCCCCTACGCCCGACGGCTGGAGGAGGCAGCACTCCCCCAGCCGGCCGGAATCGTGGCGGCGGCGCACCGGGTGGTGAACTGAGATGGCCGAGTTCACGATGCCCTCCCTCGGCGCCGACATGGACGAGGGCACGCTCTCCCAGTGGCTGGTGCACCCCGGCGACCAGGTGGCACGCGGCGATGTCGTCGCGGTCGTCGAGACCGCCAAGTCCGCGATCGAGGTGGAGTGCTTCGAGAGCGGTACGGTCGACGCGCTCCTCGTCGACGAGGGCACCACCGTGCCCGTGGGCACCCCGCTCGCTCGCATCGGCAGGACCGTCGACCGCACTCCCCCAGCGGACCGGCCCCCGTCGACACCCCTGGTCCGCCGGCTCGCCCAGGACCGGCACGTCGACCTCGCCGTCGTCCACGGTTCGGGCCCGGGAGGCAGGATCACCCGCGCGGACGTGGAGCACGCGGAACCGGAACCCGCACAAGCATCAGAGCACGACGGGACCGCCGGCCCGGCGGAGTCCACGCGCACCGCCACCAGGCGACAGCCGGGCACGGAGCCGGCGCGACGGCAGCGGAGCGACTCCCGGCCAGAGAAGGAGACGGCGCCGACGACACGGCCGCCGAGACCGGCGCGCACCGACGACCCTGCCGGGAAGCGTCGGGCTCCGCGGCCGGTGAGGTCCTCACCGCTCGCGCGGCGGCTGTCCACGGAGCTCGGCGTCGACCTCGCCGAGGTGACCGGCACGGGCCGGGGCGGCACCGTCCGTGCGGAGGACGTCCGTTCCGCCGCAGCAGCCGAGGGCGCGTCGCGGCCGGCCGTCCCGAAGGCGGCACGGGCGGCGACCGCACGCCTCATGAGCCGGTCCAAGCGGGAGATCCCCCACTTCTACCTCTCCACGACCGTGGACATGGCAGCGGCCCTGGAGTGGATGCGCGCCCGCAATCGCGAACTGCCGCTGTCCGCACGTCTGGTCCCCGCAGCACTCGTGCTCAAGGCCGTGGCACGGGCGGCGCGGAGCGTGCCCGAGCTCAACGGGCACTGGGTCGACGACGGCTTCGTCCCGGCGGATGAGGTGCGGCTGGGCGTCGCCGTCTCCCTTCGGGGCGGCGGTCTTGCCGCACCGTCCCTCGCCCGCGCCGACACGCTCTCCGTGGCCGAGGTGATGGCCGCGCTCAAGGACCTGGCGGCGCGGGCAAGGAGCGGACGGCTCCGGGCGTCCGAGACCGCCGACCCCAGTCTCACCGTCACGAACCTGGGCGACCAGGGCGTCGAGGCCGTGTTCGGCGTCGTCTACCCACCGCAGGTCGCGCTCGTCGGCGTCGGTCGCGTCGTCGAGCGGCCGGTGGCCGTGAACGGCCTGCTGGGAGTGCGTCCCGTGGTGACGGCCACACTGTCCGCCGACCACCGAGCTGCCGACGGCGTCACCGGCGCGCGCCTCCTGACCACGCTGGACAAGCTCCTGCAACGACCGGAGGAACTGTGAACCACGACCAGGCGAAGGCGTTCGTCCGGCACGCCGTGCAGCGTGTCGTACCCGACGCCGACTTCGCCGGGCTCGATCCCGGCGCATCCCTGCGGGACACGTTCGAGCTGGATTCGCTGGACTTCCTCGAGTTCGTCGAAGCCCTCGCCGAACTCAGCGGCACGGAACTCACCGAGGACGACTATCCGGCCCTCGACACCTGGGACGGCTGCGCCGATCGCCTGGTGGCCGAGGCCCATGCGTCCGGACGAGGAAGGAGCGGATGATGCGCCATCGCAGGATCGACCAGCTGATGACCCGCGAGGTGGTGAGCGTCCGCGGCGACACCGCGTTCAAGGAGATCGTCCGCACGCTCTCGGAGCACCGGGTGACCGCTGCACCCGTGGTGGACGGCGAGGGCCGGGTGGTCGGGGTGGTGTCGGAGGGCGATCTGCTGCGCAAGACCGCCGACCAGGCCGCCGCGCCGAATGGCAGGCCGGCCGTTCCGGACCTGGAGGCGTGGGAACGGGCGAAGGCCGGAGGGACGCGCGCCGAAGAGCTGATGTCCGCCCCCGCGGTGTGCGCCCGCCCGGAGTGGACCGTGGCCGAGGCGGCACGCCTCATGGAGGTCCAGAGAGTGAAGCGGCTCGTCGTCGTCGACGCCGACGACCACCTGCTGGGCATCGTGAGCCGCCGTGACCTGCTGGGCGTCTTCCTCCGCGAGGACGACGACATCCGCCGGGAGATCGTCGAGGAGATCCTCGGCGAAACGCTGCGCCTCGAACCGACCTCCCTCGCCGTCGAGGTGCGTGACGGCCGGGTGGAGCTCAGCGGCAGGCTGCCCTTCCGGCGCATGGTCCCGGCGGCCGAGCGCATGTGCGCGACGGTGGACGGCGTGGTCTCGGTCTCCTGCACCCGTCTCACGTACGACGTCGACGACACCGAACGAGGAGGTGGACGATCATGACGCGGAGCATCGTGGTCGGCCTGGACGGCACGGAACAAGCGAAGGCTGCTGCGGAGTGGGCGGCCGAGGAGGCGCTGCTGCGCGGCGCCCACGTGCACCTGGTGCACGCGAGGGAACCGGTGCCGGAGGCCGCGCTGTCGCGCGTGGACCGGGAGTCCGAGGAACCGTGGGCCAGGGAGATGATGGCACGCACCGCCGGTGGACTGCGTGACCGCCATCCCGGCCTGTCGGTGACGTCACAGCTGCTGTCCTCGGGGCCCGTGCCGGGTCTCGTCGCCGCGGCCGAGGACGGCGACGTGCTGGTCCTCGGCTCTCGGGCGCTGGGGAGCGTGGCCGGATACCTCCTCGGCTCGGTCGGCCTGACGGTCGCCGGTGCCGTCGAGCGTCCCGTCGTGCTCGTACGGGCCGTCAGCGCCGGCGGCACGCCCCGGGAGCCTGTCGTCGTGGGTGCCGACATGCGGCAGCCCGTGGACTCCCTGCTGGGATTCGCCTTCGAGGAAGCGGCGCTCCGGCGCACCCAGGTCGTCGTCGTGTACGTGCAGCAGCTTCCGCTGCACGCGGGAATGGGACCCGCGATGGTCCCGGACTTCAGGCTCTCCATGGTGCCGGAGATCAAGCACTCCGTGGACGTCGTGCTGGAACCCTGGCGGGAGAAGTACTCCGACGTCGAGGCCACCGCTCGCGTGGCCGTCGGATCGGCCGGACTCGAACTGGTGGCGGTCGCCCGGCATGCCTCCCTCGTGGTGGTGGGCCGGCGCACCCGCCGTGCGGCGCTCGGCTCCCACCTCGGCAGCGTGGCCCACGCCGTGCTGCACCACAGCCCCGTCCCCGTGGCCCTCGTTCCCCACGACTGATCGGTGCCGGTCAGTTCCCGGGCGCCGCGGAGCGCAGCCGGACCGCCGTGACCTTGTACTCCGGACACGAGGTCACGGTGTCGGTGTGATCCGAGGTGAGGGAGTTGACGCCACTGGCAGGGAAGTGGAACGCACAGAAGACCTGTCCGGGAGCGAGTGCCGTCACGACGCGGGCGACCAGTCGCGCCTGTCCATGACGGCTCTCGACGGTGACCGCGGCGCCGTCCCGTACACCGAACCGCGCGGCGTCCTCCGCGGTCAGGTCCAGGCGGTCGGCGGCATCGAGGAGCAGGTTGCCCCCGCGCCGGGTCATGCTCCCGGAGTTGTAGTGCGCCCATCGGCGGCCGGTGACGAGCACCAGTGGATAGTCCTGGTCCGGTGCCTCGCCGGGTGGCAGATAGGGAGCCGCAGACAGGTGGGCACGCCCGTCCGGTGTGGCGAACTCCTCTGCGTAAAGGGTGGATTCACCTGGCCCGTCCGGCGCTGGGCAGGGCCATGGGACCGCACTCTCCCGGTCGAGCCGCTCGTGCGAGAGGCCGGCGAAGAGAGGAGTCACACGGCCGCACTCGGCAAGCGCCGCTGCGGGGGTGGAGCAGCCCAGGTCGGCACCGAGCGCTTCGGCGACGGCGTGCACCACCTCGAAGTCGGAGCGCGCCGTTCCAGGCGGAGCCACTGCCTGCCGGACGCGCTGGAAGCGCCGGTCGAAGTTCACGAAGGTCCCGTCTTTCTCAAGCCAGGAGGCCACGGGCAGAACCACGTCCGCGTGACGCGCCGTCTCGCCGGGGAACAACTCGCTGACGACGACGAGTGGACAGGCGTCAAGGGCCTCGGCGACGCGTCGGCTGTCGGGGTCGGTCGCGCACACGTCCTCACCGATGATCCACAGCGCGCGCAGGCGGCCCTCCCGGGCCGCCGCGAACATGTCGGGGATGCGCAGGCCCGGCTGTCCGGGGACCGGTCGGCCCCACACCGCCTCGGCGCTAGCGCGGGCCTCCGGGTCGGTGACCCGGCCGTATCCGGGCAGCAGGTCGGGCAGAGCGCCCATGTCGGAAGCGCCTTGCACGTTGTTCTGGCCGCGCAGGGGGCTGATGCCGAACCCGCGGCCGGTGCCGCCGACGGCTCCCCGCAGAATGGGCAGGTTCGCCAGGGTGCGTACACCGTCCGTGCCGTGGAGGTGCTCCGTGACCCCCAGCCCGTACAGGACGGCGGGGCGCTTGGCGGCGCCGTAGAGCCGGGCGGCCCGCCTGATGTCCTCGGCCGGCACTCCGGTGATCTCTGCGACCCGCACGGGCGGGTAGTCGGCCAGCAGGTCGGCCAGCTCGTCCAGTCCGGTGGCGCGGTCGCGGAGGAAGTCCGCATCGGTCAGACCTTCGCCGACGAGGACGTGCGCGAGGCCGTGGAAGAGGGCGACGTTCGTACCGGGTCGGGGACGCAGGTGCACGTCGGCGTGCCGGGCGAGCCCCACGGCACGGGGGTCGGCCACGATCAGGGAGGCGCCCGCGAGTGCCCGCTGAAGGAGGCGCGCGCCCACCACGGGGTGGGCTTCCACGGGATTGGCGCCGACGACCAGGAGGCAGTCGGCGGTCTCGACGTCGTCGAAGGGGTCGGTGCCGCCGGCGCGCCCGAAGGATGCGGTGAGGCCGGCGGCGGATGGGGCATGGCAGAGGCGGGAGCAGTTGTCGACGTTGTTGGTGCCGATGACGGTCCGCAGGAACTTCTGGACGAGGTAGTTCTCCTCGTTGGTGGCACGGGCCGAGGAGATCGCGGCGACCGCGTCGGGCCCGCCGTCACGCACGGCCGCGCGCAGGCCGTCGGCGACCCGCGCGATCGCTTCGCCCCAACTCACCGATCTCAGAGCTCCGTTCTTCCTGACGAGAGGCTCGGTGAGGCGTTCGGTGGAGCTGAGGTATCCATACGCGAAGCGTCCCTTGACGCAGGCGTGGCCCCGATTGACCGGCCCGTCCCGGGCGGGCAGGACGGCGGCGACACGGTCCTCGCGGACCACGACGTCGAGGGCACAGCCGACGCCGCAGTAGCCACAGGTGGTGCGCACACGATCAGCGGGCGCCTGCCCTGAGGTGAGGCCCTGCCCGGGGCCGGGCTGGGTGATCGCGCCCGTGGGGCAGGTGTCGACACAGCCGCCGCAGGACACGCAGTCGGATGCGGCCCAGGCGCCGCCGGTTCCCGGGGCGGCGACCGTGTCGGCGCCGCGCCCGGTGAGGGTGAGCGCGAACGTGCCCTGGACGTCGGAGCACATCCGGACGCAGCGCCCGCAGGCGATACACAGGTCGGGGTCGAGGTGCACGTACGGGTGGCTCTCGTCCGGTCCGCGCGTGGAGTCGCCGGCGGCCGCATCCGCAGAGATCCCCAAGGCCCGGCAGACCTCGGCGAGTTCACTGTGCGCACCATCGGCGAGCGCGTGCGGCGGAAGCGCCGAGGCGATCAGGGCGACCGCGTCCCGGCGCAGCTTCCGCACCCCCTCGTCGGTCGTGTCGACGGTGAGGCCCGGTGTCGCGGGTGTGACGCAGGCGGCGACGGTCCGGCCGTCGGCGCGGACCAGGCAGGTCCGGCAGGCTCCGGTCGGCCGGAGGCGGTCGTCGTGGCAGAGAGTGGGCAGATCGGCTCCCGTGGCCCGTACCGCGTCGAGCAGTGAGGCCCCGGCGGGCAGTTCGACCGGGACTCCGTCGACCTGGACCCGGGTCATCGTTCCCATCCTTCCAAGGCCGGCCCGTAGGCGCGGGCCAGGCTGCGGACGGCGGCGGGAACGCGGCGGCCGAACGCGCACAGACTCGCCTCGCCCATCAGCCGTGCCAGCCGCTCGTAGGACTCCCCCGGCCCGCACCGGCCCCGCGCGCGTTCGAGCCCTCGCCGGGTGCCGACCCGGCAGGGCGAACAAGCGCCACAGCTCTCGTCGGCGGCGAACTCCCAGATGTGTCGGAGGAGTGCGTGCGGATCCGTATCGGCGTCGAAGGCGACCATGCCGGCGTGACCGAGGGCGGCACCACGCCCGGTGAGCGCTGCCGTGGTGAGGGGGACGTCGAGCACGTGCCCTGCGAGGAAGCCGCCGAGGGGACCGCCGAGCTGAAGGGCGACAAGCTCACGCCCGTCCTTGAGGCCGCCTCCGAACCGGGTGACGATCTCGTCCACGGGAGTGCCGAGTTCGACCTCGTAGGCTCCGGGCCTGGCGAAGCGTTCGGAGAGGCTCACCAGTTTGGTGCCGGTCTCGTCCGGTACGCCGCGTCGGGCGTAGGACGCTCCGCCGTGGGCGACGATCCATGGCAGGGCGGCCAGGGTCTCCACGTTGTTGACCACAGTCGGCATGTCCCACAGGCCGTGGTCGGTGGGATACGGGGGCCGGGGGCGCGCACAGCCGCGAGCGCCTTCGAGGCGGGCGATGAGGGCGGTCTCCTCCCCGGAGACGTAGGAACCGGCTCCTTCGACGATCTCGACGAACGGCCGCGGACCGGCTGCTCCGACCGAGGGAGCCAGGTCGCCCGCCTCCGTCGCGCGTTCCACCGCCCGGCGCAGCCTGGCCATGGCCTTCGGATACTCGGAGCGCACCAGGACGATCCCACGCCCGGCGCCGCAGGCGAAGCAGGCCAGGGCGAGCCCCGTGAGGACGCGCTCGGGGTCCTCCTCCATGAGCAGCCGGTCGGCGTAGGAGCCGGGGTCGCCCTCGTCCCCGTTGGCCACGACGACGGTGTCCGGTTGGCCCGCCGCTGCGGCCCACTTGGCGGCCACGGGGAATCCGGCGCCGCCACGCCCGCGCAGTCCCGAGGCGGAGGTCTCCTCCCGTACGTCCACGGGCCGCAGCCCGGCCACCGCCCGGCGCCACACGTCCCAGGCGTCCTGCCCTCCCACGATGCCGGCGAGCAGGACAGGCGCCCCGGTGGTGTCGGCCGCGGGGATGCCCGGTGTACGCGGTTCGGCCCGCCCACGGAGTTGGTCGGCCAGGTCCGGTCCCGTACGGGGAAGGGTGCCGTCGAGGGCGGCGGGGCCCGCGTAGCAGTAGCCGAGGCAATGCACGGTCTGCAGCGAGGTCGCACTCGCCTCGTCGACCGTGCCCGCCGTCACTCCCAGCGCCCGTTCGACCTCCGCGAGATGTCGTCCGCCCCGCGCGGCGAAGCACGCCGTCGCGGTGCAGACGCGCACGTGCCGCTCGCCGCGCGGGGCGGCAAGATCGGCGAAGAAGGTGGCGGGTCCGAGCCCCGCGGCAGCGGGTAGGCCGGCTGCCTCCGCGACCTGGGGTGCCCATGCCTCGGGCCCTTCGGAGGTCCCCGCCCTGGCACGCTCCAGCGCGGCCGGCAGCAGTCCCCCGCGCCCCCCGTGCCGGGCGGACAGCTCACGGAGCGCGTCCGAGCGTGGGCCCGGCTCGCCGGACATCCTCATGCTCCCAGGGTGACCGGCCGGCCCCCCGCCCGCATCCCCGCCGGCCAAGAGACTCACGGCACCGCGTCGCGCAGGGCGGTCAGGCGCCGACGGTACTCTTCCTCGTCGATCTCACCGCGCGCGAGTCGCTCGCCCAGGATCCGCTCGGCCGACGTGGCAGTCCGAGACCCCGGCGGCCGCTGCGAGGCGCGATCCAGTGTGCGGAAGAGCATCACCGCGACGGTGATGAGCAGGCCCCAGAACAGCACCGTGCCGACCGACATGGCGAACCAGCCCCATCCGTTCATGCCACCGCCGTTCCAGTACATCATCGCCACTCACACTCCCGGCGGCGGACTGGCAGGAGCGGACGCTTCGGCTCTGGTCCATCCGCCACTCCCACCGTGCATCGCCCCAGGACGCCCGTACAGGGCCGACCGGCCCACGGCAGGGGTCCGGTCGGCCACGGATGGGCACCAGCGGCCCATGGAACCGGGCTCCCGACGGCCGGAGGGTGGGAAGGAGCGGGGCCTCTCGTGGCCCCTGCGGATCGCTCACGGGAGTGGTCCGTGCGGCGGGCGGCCTCGGCGGCTTCTTCCCACCCCTCGTGATGGGGGCGGTCGATCGACGGCATCGCGCACGACTACACCTGGGGATTCGTCCTGCTCGCCGTCACCGCGGCGGGCGCGGGGACCCTGTCCGCCACCGCCGTCCGGCGACGCGCGCGAGCGGCAGCGGATGCCTGGCCACGACGGCGAACGCGCTCGCGCGGAGCTCAAGGTGAACCGACGATTGGGCCCTTCGGCCCCTCCTCCGGACCTGGATGGCCGTAGCCTTCACTCCCTTCCGGCGGTTGGTATGGACAGCATGAACACCGACCGGGCGCTCCTGGTCGCCACCGGAGTGCGCAAGATCTACCGGACGGGCTCCGTGGAGGTCACCGCCCTGCTCGACCTGGATCTCCTCGTGCGTCACGGAGAGCTGGTGGGCGTGATGGGACCGTCCGGTTCCGGGAAGACCACGCTGCTGAACTGCCTCTCGGGGCTCGACGACATCGACGGCGGCCGGGTGGAGGTCGACGGACACGACCTGTTCGCCATGTCGGACTCGGCGCGCACGGCCCACCGCGCTCACACGATGGGGTTCGTCTTCCAGGCGTTCAACCTCATACCGGTCTTCTCCGCGGTGGAGAACGTGGAACTGCCCCTGTTGCTCGTGGGCACGCGGCCGCGTGAAGCGCGTCGCAGGGCTCTGGACATGCTCGATCGGGTGGGCCTCGGCCATCGGGTCGAGCACCGGCCGAGCGAGCTGTCCGGAGGCGAGCAACAGCGGGTGACCATCGCCCGTGCCCTGGCCGGCCGCCCGGCCATCGTGTGGGCCGACGAACCCACGGGCAACCTGGACAGCGCGATGGCCGACCAGGTCATGGACCTGCTGTGCGAGCTCAACCAGGACGAGGGCCAGACGATCGTCCTGGTCACCCATGACAGCGCCATCGGCGCGCGCGTCCCCCGACTGATCCGGATGCGCGACGGGCAGCTGGTCGACGACATCCGCCAGGCCGTCACCGCCCCGGCCGCGGTCACCGACGTCCCTCCGGGCTGACCATGTACCCGAACCTCCTCGTCCCCCTGCTGACCGCCCTGGCGCTCGCCCTCGCGGCCCTGGTGCTGGTGGCCGTCCGGCAGCCGGTGTCACGGCGGCTGGCCTTCCGGCAGGTCGCGCGTCGGCGCACCGAGGCAGCGCTGGTGATCGGTGGATCGATGCTCGGCACGGCCATCGTCATCGGGGCGCTGGTCGTCGGCGACACCTTGAACTTCTCCGTACGGCAGGAGGCGTACCGCACGCTGGGCCCGGTGGACGAGCGTGTCGTCGCACCCCCGGGACCGGTCGGCCGCGCCGTCACTGATCGTCTGGCCGGCCTGGAGGAAAGTCCCGACGTCGACGGGGTCCTCGACGCCGAGGCGACCCAGGCTTCGGCCGTCAGCACCACCGCCGGCCGGACGGTCGCCGAACCACGCGTCCTGGCCTGGCAGATGGACTTCGACGAGGCGGCGCGTTTCGGCGCACCCGGTGGCGACTCCGGCCTCGGCGGACCGAACCCGAAGCCCGGCCACGTCGTGGTCAACGAGCCGCTGGCGCGGTCCCTGAGCGTGGGAGCCGGCGACCCGGTCACGGTGTACCTGTTCGGGACGCCGCAGGCGTACCGGGTCGAGCGTGTGGTCCCGGAGCAGGGTCTCGCCGGTGTGGGCCTCGGCGGCAGGCTGAACCGCGACGTCTTCCTGCCACCGCAGGCCCTGGACTCCGCCGCCCGGGCCGCCGGCGCAGAGCCACGCTCGGTGACCTTCGTGTCCAACCGGGGTGGAGTCGAAAGCGGCGAAGCCCTGACCGACCGCGTGACCGCCGACATCCGGCAGACTCTGGGACCGCTCGCCGAACAGACGGCGATCGAGGCACCGAAGCACACCGTCCTGCGGGACGCGAAGCAGGCCGGGGACTCCCTCGGCGCGCTCTTCCTCATGATCGGCAGCTTCAGCATCATCGCGGGCGCCCTGCTCCTGGTGAACATCTTCGTGATGCTCGGCGAGGAGCGGAAGTCCCAGATGGGCATGGTGCGGGCCGTGGGGATGAAGCGCTCGCGCCTCGTCGGGTCCTTCACCCTCGAAGGCGCCACGTACGCGTTGCTGTCCGCGCTGCCGGGGGTGGCGCTCGGAGTCGCCGTCGGCTGGGGCGTCGCCGTGGTGGCGGCGCAGATCTTCCAGGGCTGGTCGGTCGGTGGCAGCAGCCTCCGCATCGCCCTCGCCATCACCCCCACCAGCGTCCTCAACGGACTGGCCATGGGTCTGATCATCGCCTTCGCCGCGATCCTCGCGACCAGCGTGCGCATCAGCAGGTTCAACATCATCGCCGCGATCCGCGACCTCCCGACGACGCCGGGACGGGGGCCGCGCCGCCGTCTGCTCGCGGTCTCCACCTCTCTGGCGGTCCTCTGCGCGTTCGTGTCCGTGCCTGCCGTGGCTCGCAGCCAGCCCGACGCGACGTACCTCTTGCCGGCGCTCGCCCTCGCCTTCGCCGCTCCGGCACTGCTGCGCGTTCTCCCCCGTCACGCCGCCACCACCCTGGTCGCCGGCACGGTCCTCGCCTGGACGCTCCTGGCACCCGTCATACGCCCCCGGATCTTCGACACCCCGTCGATGTCCGTGTACGTCATCCAGGGCGCCTTGGCCGCCTTCTCCGCCGTGGTGCTCGTCAGCGACAACCAGAAGACGCTGCTCCGCCCCGTACGGCGGCTCCTCCAGCGCCCGACGGAGGGCGGCCTGGCAGCGCGGCTCGCCGTCGCGTACCCGCTGGCCAAGCGATTCAGGACCGGCGCGACGCTGGTGATGTACACCCTGATCGTGTTCGTCCTCGTCCTCCTGACGGAGATCTCGGGCATCCTCCGTGCCGGAGTGGACGGAGTCGTCGCCGACGCCACCGCCGGATACTCCCTTCGGCTGGACTACAACCCTCAGGTCGCCGGCGACCGGCTCGTCGACGATCTCCGCCGCGGTCCGTCGGCCGCCGGGATCGCCGCCGTGACACCGCTGCTCAACGCCACGGGCCGGGCCACCGACCCGGGGCACCGCAGCCCCCGGCCGCTGGACACCGCCGTGGTCGGCGTCCCCGACGGAGCGATCACCGGCATCACGTTCCGGGAGCGGCTGCCCGGGCTGACCAATGACGCCGCCGTGTGGCAGGCCCTCGCCTCCGACCCCCGCTACGTCGTTCTCGACGGCTTCTTCGGCAGTACGGGCGGCCCGGCCGGCGACTACTACGACCCCGGTGACACCCTCTCGCTGACGGATCCGCGGACGGGACGCAGCGAGCAGAAGGTCATCGCCGGTGTGCTGAGCAACGGGTCGGTCTTCTACCCGGGCACCGGCGCAAGTTCGACCACCTACCCCGTCGTGCTGGGCGAGCGGGCGACGCGCGAGCTCTTCGGCACCCAGGCACAGAACGCCTCCGCGCTCGTGCGAACCGGCCCCGGAACCTCCCCCGACGCCCTGGCGACCCGACTGCAGGGCGAAGAGCTCTCGTCCAGCCTGGTCGCCACCCCCATCGAGTCGGACATCCGCGAACAGTTCGACTCCAGCACCGCCTTCTTCCGCCTCATGCGGGGCTTCCTCGCCCTGGGCCTCGGCGTGGGCATCACCGGCCTCGGCGTCGTCATGGTCCGCGCCGTACGCGAGCGCCGACGCACCATCGGCATCCTGCGGGCCCTCGGCTTCCGGGCACGGACCGTCCAACAGTCCTTCCTGTGGGAGAGCTCTTTCGTCGCCGTGGAGGGCATCGTCCTCGGATCGCTGCTGGGCGTGCTCACCACCTGGCTGATGTACAACAACAGTGCCGCGTTCGAGGGTCTCGAAGGAGGTTTCCCGGTCGAGTGGCTCAGCATCTGCGGCCTGGCCGCGGCCACCTTCGCCGCGTCGCTCCTGGCCACCATCGGACCGGCGCGCCGCGCGGCCGCCATCCGCCCGGCGCTGGCGGTCCGTGTCACCGAATGAACAGCAATGCCCCGCGGACAAGTTCGGCAGGCGGCTCCCGTCGACGATCGGGAGCAGTCGACGATCGGGAGCAGTCGACGATCGGGAGCAGTCGACGATCGGGAGCAGGGAAGGAAGGGGCGATGTGGCCGGCCTCGCTCGCCGGGTTCCCGCCGGGGCAGTGGACCGCCGACGCTCGCCGGTTCTGCGCCCTCGGTGACATGGACAAGGACCGCGTCGCGCAGCTGGAGCCGGTGTTCGGTGCTGCGAGCAGGTGCCGCCAGGCGCGGGTCAGCGATGACCGGCAGGGGCGATCAGGTGGGTGACGCCGTCGAGAATGCGATCGAGGCCGTAGTCAAGCGGGTCGCCGCTGCGGGGGGTGAAGGCGCCGGCGGCGATCGCGGCGGCGAGCGCGGGGTAGCGGTGGCCGTGGCGTTCCAGGACTTCGCCGGCGAGGCGGTTCCACTCCTGGTCGCCTTCCTCGTCGGCGTGGACGAGCTGCTGGGCGAGGCTCCGGATGTGGCCGATGACCAGCAGGACGGTGTCGTGCTGCTGTGCGGGGGTGAGCGAGGTGGGGGCGAGGGCGGCCAGTGCGGCGTCGAGCCAAGCGAGTTGGTTGGGGCCCATGAGCTGGCGGCGCATGGCGGTGGCGGTCAGGATCCACGGGTGCGCGCGGTAGAGCGCCCAGCACGCGCGGGCCCATGCGGTCAGCTGTGTCCGCCACCCCTGTAGGCGGCTGATGTCCCCGGGCGGCGTGCCGAGCACCGCGTCGGCCATCACGTCGACCAGTTCGCCCTTGCCGGGGAAGTAGCGGTAGAGCGCCATGGTGGTGACGCCGAGGTCGGCGGCGACGCGCTGCATGGAGACCCCGTCCAGGCCCTCGGCGTCGGCGACCGCGATGGCGGCGGTGACGATGCGCTGGGCGGTCAGTGAGGGTTTCGGGCCGCGTCGCGGCTGGTCCTGTTCCCCCCAGAGCAAAGCCAGGGTGACCTTCGGGTCGTGCTTCTTGTCCCTGCCGGCGGCCATGTCGCGGCTCCTTCGCGGACGTGGTTGACGCTGTCTCAGAACTGTGTATAGCATACACTTAATTGCTTATCTGATACACAGTTCTGGGGAGAAACCGTGATCACCGCCGCGTTCATCGCCGCCGCCACCCTCGCCACGTCCGTCGCCACAGCACTCGGCCACCGCCGCCTGCGCCAGACGGCCGGCGCCCGCCTCATGCGCATCGACTCGCCGAACGGCATCAACGAGCACGGGTGGGTGTTCATCGGCGGCATCGACCAGTGGATCTCCGTGCGCGGCGAGGACCGGGCCAACCCCGTCATCCTGGAGATCCACGGCGGCCCCGGCGCCTCCAACGCCATCTACGGACCCCGCACCCGCACCTGGGAAAGGCACTTCACCATCGTGCGCTGGGACATGCGCGGCACCGGCAAGACCCTCCACCGCGCCGGCGCCGACCGGCAGGGCGAACTGAGCTTCGACCGCCTGTACGAGGACGCCGTCGAAGTCACCCGCCACGCCCGCGCCCGCCTTGGCACCGACCGCGTCGTCCTGGTCGCCAACTCCTTCGGCAGCACCTTCGGCCTGCGTCTGGCCCGTGAGTACCCGCACCTGTACTCCGCCTACGTCGGCACCGACCAGAACATCCACGACGCCGGCCGCGACGACAGTGCCCACCACGCACTGCTCGCCCGCCTGGCTGCCGCCGGCAAGCGCAAGGAACTCGCCGCCATAGAAGAGATGGGATCCGACGCCCGGACGTGGACCGCCGAGCAGCACGCCGCCCGCGCCAAGATCACAGCCACCAGCGACCCTCTGACCCTCTCCACCATGAAGTCAGTGGTCATGAAGTCGCTCTGGTTCTCCCCCCTGCACTCCCTGCGCGAGCTCGGCTCGCTCGGCAAGGGCATGAAGCTCTCCGAGCAGATCCTGCCCCCCACCGCCCACTTCGACGACTGGGCCGACGGCACCGACTTCGAACTGCCGTTCTTCATCTTCCAGGGCGACCAGGACGTCCTCACCCCCACTCACCTCGCCAAGCGGTTCTACGAGGACGTCCGCGCACCCGCCAAGGACTTCGCCCTCATCGGCGACGCGAGCCACTTCGCCTCCTTCCGCCACCCCGAGCACTTCCTGCACCTCATGCTGACCAAGGTCCACCCCTTGGTCGCCGGCGCCGGCCGGCTCCGGCCCGCCACCACGTGAACCTGACGCGAACGACAGCCCGGGCCCGCCCCTGCCCATCCGGCCCATGAACGACCCCGCAGAAGGACATCCCCCTCGTGGGGGCCTCACCCGCACACCGGACATGCACACCAGGCCGGGACGCGCCCACCCTCCGGCCTCCGCCGAGAAAGACTCCACCACCATGAACGCCAGCACCCCCAAGCCCGTCCTGACCCGCGCCGCCGAGGCCGAGACCACCAGCGACCCCAGCAGCACCATGACCCTGCTCGCCGACCACGGCACCGACACCAGCCCCGTCACCAGCTACCGCTCCGCCTTCGCCGCCGGTGCGGTCGGCGCACCCGCCCACTTCCACACTCGCGCCTCCGAGCTCTTCTACGTCATCGACGGCGCCCTCAACGTCCTTGTGGGCGACGAGGTAACGACTCTGCGCGAGGGCGACTTCCTGCTCATCCCCCCGCGCACCCCGCACGCCTTCGCCGCCGCCCCCGGCTCCACCGCCGACGTGCTGTTCACCTTCACCCCCGGCATGCCGCGCTTCGACTACTTGCGCCTGCTCGGCCGGGTCATGCGCGGCGAGGCGAGCCCCCAGGAGATCAAGGACTCCTCCGAGCTCTACGACAACCACTACGTCCACAGCCCGCTCTGGCAGGCCACCTTGGAGGCCGCCGCCAAGTAGGCCCCGCCAACCGTCCTGAACACTCGCCAACCACCGCGCAGGATAAAGCCGTCCGACCGGCCGGGGCCGCCGTCGCCGCACCGGGCGGGGGCCTCGACGAATGTGCCGCGCCGCCGCTCCGCGGCCAAGTGGAGTGCGAGCCCACCGGCACCACCGACCTGTCCCACGTCGAAGCGTACGAAGGAGCCGGCCGAGCGGACCGAACTCGGCCGAGCGGCACCCCCCGGCGTGGGGTGCACCACCGCCCCTGTCACGTGAGAGACATGAAGTTTCGTCTACCAGCAGCTTCGGCGACTGCTGCTGTTCTTCGGACGGGCACCCCTCTTGTTGCAACTCTCTTGCCATTACCAGTAACAAGCGTAAGGCTACATGAGCCCTTACTGTTAACTTTGGACACGGAGTCGCCTCATGCCCCTGATCCCGGAGTCCGGACCACAACGCGTCATGGCTGCCTCGAACTTCGTCTACACCGTCGGCAGCGGCCTCTATCTGACCGCTGGAGTCCTGTACTTCACCGAGGCCATCCGCCTTCCGGCAACCCAGGTGGGCCTCGGACTCGGCATCGCCGGTGTCCTCTCGCTGGCCGTGGGCATAGTTGTCGGTCATCTCGCGGACCGGCACGGAGCACGCGGTGTCTACGCCATCACCCTCGTTGTCCAGGCGCTGGCCACTGCCGGCTTCGTCCTCGCAGACAACTTCTGGCTGTTCGTCCTGGCGGTAGGCACGGCCACGGGCGCCAAAGCGGCCGGATTGGCCTCACGCAGTCCGCTCATCAGGCACTACGGAGGGGACCGACCGCAGGCCTTCCGCGCCTATCTCCGCGCTGTGACCAACGTGGGCATCTCCCTCGGCGCGCTGCTGGCGGGTTGGGCCGTCCAGGTGGGCACCCTCCCCGCCTACCGACTCCTGGTCATCGGCAACGCGGTCGCCTTCGCGGCTTCAGCAGCAATTCTGATCTACTTGCCGCCGGTCAATCCCGTCCCCAGCACCGGCGGCCCCCGCTGGATTGCCTTACGGGACCACCCCTACCTCCTGCTCACCGCCCTCGATGGCATCATGGCCGTCCAGTTCAAGGTACTCACGGTGGCCGTCCCACTCTGGCTGGTCACAGCCACCAGCGCCCCGCGCTGGCTCATCTCGGGCACCATGCTCATCAACACCGTCATCGTCATTGCGTTTCAGATACGAGCCAGCCGCGGCATCAATTCCCCCGTGGCCGGCGGAGCCGCTTACCGCCGAGCAGGCGTGGCCTTTCTCTTGTCCTGCTCGTTGATCTCCCTGTCTGCGGGGATCCCGGCGTGGGCCGCCGCCACCCTGCTGATGACCGCGATGGTGATCCACACGATCGGCGAGCTGTGGCACTCCGCCGCAGGCTTCGAAGTGTCCTTCGCCCTCGCCCCACAACACGCCACCGGCCAGTACCTCGGTGTGTTCGGCCTCGGTGCCGGACTGGCCGAAGCCCTCGGCCCGGCCCTGCTCATCTCACTCTGCATCGCCTGGGGCCGCCCCGGTTGGTACGTCGCAGGAGCGCTGTTCACTCTGACGGGCTTGGCAACACCACTTGCCGTCCGCTGGGCACAACGTCACCAGCACGCTCGGCAGGCACACCCACAGGTCGCGTGGAAGGAAGCAGTAGCCCGAAAGGCCCCGGAGTACGTTCAGCATCCCCGACTGCCGCAGGGCTGATGCCGGGGCCGGTCGGCGCGGAACGCCAGGGGGTGTGGGAAGTCGTGGGGTGCAGCCGGTGGCGAGATAGTTGACGCCGATGGCGCCTCCGGACTCCGTGGTGATGCCGGCGATCCGCATCCGCACGAACGGTGTCAGGCCATCGCCAGAGCGTCCAGGTGTCGTCGTCCTTGCACGCTCCGCCGGTCAGGACCTGGGTCCCTCCGGGGTCGTGGTCGTGCGGGCACACGGGTACACCTGCCGGACGAGTCGCCCAGGTGCTGTCCTGGGCCGCCCGGACACGGACGTCCTACGGCCGGGGCTGCTCCGTGGAGTGTCCCAGCATCTCGGACATGGCCTGGGTCGAGCTGAGCAGTTCCGCCGACAGTCGGGCCACGTCCTGCTCCGTGATGCCTCGCGCGGGCATCACGAGGGTGACGACGAGGGGGAAGGACTCGCCGGCGGTGAAGACGGGGGCGGCCAGGGAGGTGACGCCGGGGATGACGCCGCCGACGGTGGTGGCCACGCCTTCGCGCAGCACCTCGTCCTTGATCTGGTCGACCCGGTCGCGGGTGGCCGCGTCCAAGGCCGCTGTCTCCAGTTGTCCGCGGAGCACCGGCTCGGTGAGCTGCTCGGGCAGGTGCGCGAGGAACGCCCCTCCCATCGCCGAGTTCAGCAGCGGCATGGTGGCGCCGACGCGGACCGTGATGGGCAGGGCGTGGGCGCCGTATTCCCAGCGCACGACGACGGGACCGTGGTCTCCCCAGACCGCGAGGTTGACTGCGTGCGAGGTACGGTCCCTCAGGCCCGGCAGGTGCTCGCTGACCAGGGCCACCTCGTCCATCCTGCGAAGCGATTCGACGCCGAGGCGTCGCATGGCGGGCCCCATGTCGTAGTGCCCGGAGCTGGGCGACTGGGCGACGAGGCCGACGCGGACGAGACTGACGAGATAGCGGTGGACTTTGCTGGGCTGCATGCCGCTGGCGGCGGCTATCTGCGTCAGGCTCATCGGCCCCCGTCCCTCTTCGAGGGCTTGCAGGACGGTCATCGCCAGTTCGACGGATTGAATGCCCTGCCGGGCCGGCGACGTCTCGTCGGCCTCGGAGGCGGAGGGATGACGTGTGTTCACGGTAGCGATCATAGTGACCGGCCTGCCGGCGCCGCCCGGAACCGTCCGTCCCGGCATGCTTCAGGAGCCGCGGCGAGGGGACGTCACCCTTCCGTCGCCGCCTCCGGTGCGGTCGGGGCAGCATGGATCGCGTCCAGTAGCTCGACCGCGAGGCCGATCACCGTGTCGGGGCTGTCGGCCGTGCCGTAGACGTAGAAGTCGGGCCGGACGACGACGGCCGAGCAGGCGAGCTCGGCGAACCATCGGCGGTAGGTGCCGTCCATGTCCCGCACGACGGCAACCGCCGGATGCGTCGGGGCCCGTTCGCCGAGAACGACGACCCGGACGTCGGCCACGGCGAGGGCGTCGAGCAGCCGGTCGTCCTCCAGAGCGGCCAGGTGGTCCTCGGTGACGAGGAAGTGGAACCCGCCGCCCACGATCTGGTCGAGGCGGTCGTGGCGGGTCCCGTCGTCCACGACGCCCTGCACCGACAGCTGTCCCCGGCCGGCGTCCGGGTGCCGGGCGAACAGGCCCTCGGCCAGGTCCGGGAAACGCATGGGCTCGGGTGCGGCGGATGCCGCGCGGCGGGCCAGCAGCGTCCGGTCGCGTGCGGCGGCCTTCTCGGGGTCGCGCAGGGTCTGGAGGTGGCCCAGCTCGATGCCCTTCTCGGTCACCGCGCGCACGTGTGGCTCGCGCTCGGTCTGGTAGGTGTCGAGGAGGTCGTCGGGTGCGGCTGCGCGCAGCACGAGGTCCAGTTTGAAGGCGAGGTTCTGCGCGTCGCGGAAACCGGAGCACATGCCCTGGCCGAGGAAGGGTGGCATCTGGTGGGCCGCGTCGCCCGCGAGCAGGACGCGGCCGCGGCGCCATGCGTGGGCGATGAGGGAGCGGAAGGTGTAGGTGGCGACCCGGATGAGGTCGGCGTCGTCGGGGGTGAGGTAGGGGGCGACGCGCTTCCAGACCCGCCGCGGGTCACTCTCGGTCTCGAAGTCGTCGACCGAGTCGAGCATGAAGCTGAAGCGGTGGTGCGCGGGGCCGAGGGAGATGATCGAGGTCGGTCCCAGCGGATCGCCGAGCTGCAAGGCGCGCGGCACGTCGGTCGGGCGGCGGAAGCGGAAGTCGCACACCATCCACGGCTCGGAGAAGCCGTAGTCGTGGAGTTCCACGCCGAGCGCCGTGCGCACGAAGCTGTTGCCGCCGTCGCAGCCCAGGACATAGCGCGTCGTGACCGTCTCGGGCCCTTCGGGACCGGCGAAGGTGACCGTGACGTGGTCCGCGGTCTGCTCCAGGCCGAGGACGGGGCTGCCGTGCCGCACCTCCACCTGAGGCATCGCGTGGCACACCGCGTCCAGCGCCTCCTCGAGGTCGGGCTGGTACATCATGTGCCATTCCGCCCAACCGCTGCGTCCGGTCGCGGCGAAGGACTGCTCTATGAGCAGGTCACCGCCACTGTTGCGCCATTCGTAGGTGGGCTGCACACGCAGCTTGGGCAGTAGCGCCTCCGCGACCCCGAGACGGGCCAGGGTGCGCATGGTCTCGTCGTCGAAGCTGGCGGCCCGCGGCAGGTTGTACAGGCCGGCGTAGCGCTCCAGGACGAGGACCCGGTGCCCTGCCCGCCCCAAGAGGGCGGCCGTCACCATGCCCACCGGCCCGTATCCCACCACGACCACGTCGGGCGCGGTCCCGTTCGGGCCCGGGCCCAGCGCGGCGACATCCGTATCCGTCATCGGGCACCTCCATCTTCTCGGACGTTCCAAGGGTTGACACCGACGGAATGTACGTTTCACCATCGAGGAAGTCAATGCATATAAGTGAAACGCAGAGGGGTCGCGATGCGGACCATCGGTCTCGAGGAACACTTCGTCACACCGGAACTGGAGGGGTACGGGGCCTCGGCGGCCGCGATCCTCCAGCCGGACAAGTGGCGCGAGGCGTCCCGGCGGCTCCTGGACGTCACGGGCGAGCGGCTGGACGAGATGGACGCGGCGGGTCTGGACGTGCAGGTGCTGTCGCTCAACTCCCCCGGCATCCAGGCCGAGAAGGACGCCGCCACCGCGGTCGCGCAGGCCGCCGCCGTGAACGACCTCCTCGCCGGGGTGATCACCGACCATCCCGAACGCTTCGCCGGTTTCGCCGCCCTGCCGCTGCAGGACCCCAAGGCGGCCGCCGACGAGCTGGAGCGCGCCGTCTCCCAGCTGGGCATGCGCGGCGCCCTGGTGAACGCGCACACCCAGGGCCGCTACCTCGACGACCCGGAGCTCCGGGTCGTGTGGGAGCGCGCCGTCGGCCTGGACGTGCCGCTCTATCTGCACCCGGCCAACGGTGTCGACGTCCCGCACGTCATCAAGGGGCACCCGGAGCTCATCGGTCCGATGTGGAGCTGGGGCTCGGAGACGGCCACGCACTTCCTGCGGTGCGTCTTCGGCGGTGTCTTCGACGACTTTCCCGACGCCAAGATGCTGCTGGGCCACATGGGCGAGGGTCTGCCCTACGTGCTGTGGCGGATGGACTCCCGGTGGGACTATCACCACCACCAGGGCGTCGAGTTGGCCCGTGGCAACCCCTCGGAGTACATCCGGCACAACCTGTACATCACGACCAGCGGTGTGTGCTCGGCCCCGCCGTTGCTGTGCTCTCTGCTGGCCCTGGGCTCGGACCACATCCTCTTCGGTACCGACTACCCCTTCGAGGAGATGGCGGTGGCCACCGAGTTCCTGCGGTCGGCCCCGATCAGCGAGGCCGACCGGGAGAAGATCGCCCACGGCAACGCCGAGCGGTTGCTCGGCCTTTAGAGGCGGGCCTGCACCACCGGGCCCGCAAGACCGAGAACCCCCGAGAAGCCGCACCACCGAGACGCCGCGCCACCGGGCCCTCACCACCGAGACGCCGCGTGCGGCCGCGTTTCCCCTCCCCCGCCCTGATTCCCCTTCGCCTACCTCCCTTCGTTCCCCGCAAGGAGTCGTCCGACATGACCCGAGAGAACCCCGCACGGCACTGGATCGACGGCGAGTGGGTCGGTTCCAGCACGATCTCCGACAGCATCGACCCGGCCACCGGCCAAGTGATCGGCACCTATGCGGATGCCGACGCCGAGGTGGGGCAGCAGGCCATCGACGCAGCCGGCCGCGCGTTCAAGGAGGGGGACTGGCGTCTCGACCCGATGCTCCGGGCCACGGCCCTCAGTCACCTCGCCGACGCGTACGCCGCGCGGATGGACGAGGTGATCGGCACGCTCTGTCAGGAGAACGGCAAGCTCCGCCACGAGGCGGGCTTCGAGGCGCACTTCATCCTGCGCGCGCTGCGTTTCGCGGCGGGGCTCGCCGTCCAGCCGCACGGCCGGGTCACCGACACCCAGCCGGGCCGTCAGGCCATGGTGATCCGGCAGCCCGTCGGCGTCGCCGGCATCGTCGTACCGTGGAACTCCCCCGCCTACCTGTGCATCCGGGCACTGGCCCCGGCCCTCGCCGCGGGATGCACGGCCGTGGTGAAGATGCCGGGGCAGGCGGCCCGCACGGCCGCGCTCATGAGCGAGATCCTCGCCTCCGTGCCCGAACTGCCGCACGGCGCGGTGAACGTCGTCGTCGAGTCCGGCTCCGAGGTGGCCCGTCTGCTGGTCGAGTCCCCGCAGGTGCCCGTCATCAGCTTCACCGGCAGCACGGCCACCGGCCGGCTGATCGCCCAGGGGGCCGCGGCGCACTTCAAGCGGGTGGGTCTCGAACTGGGCGGCAAGACCCCGCATCTGGTGTTCGCCGACGCCGACATCGAGGCCGCGCTGGCCACGGCCGTCGCGTCGTGCACCGTCTTCGCGGGGCAGTTCTGCATGACGGGCAGCCGGGTCCTGGTCCAGCGGGACATCGCGGAGGAGTTCACCGCCGCCCTGGCCCGGCGACTGGAGTCCGTCCGCCCGGGCCCGGCCTCCGACGCCGACAGCCAGATCGGGCCTCTGATCGACAAGGCGTCGGTCGCCCGTGTCGACGCCGCCGTGGAGGCGGCCATCGCGTCCGGCGCCAAGCCGATCGTCCGCGGTGGACCGAGCACCCGCCCGGACCTGGCCGGGGGTGCCTTCTACCATCCGACGCTGCTCGCGGTCACCGACTCCTCCCTCCCCATCGTCCAGGAGGAGACCTTCGGACCGGTGCAGACCGTCCAGATCTTCGACACCGAGGAGGAGGCGATCGCCCTCGCCAACGACACCGAGTACGGCCTGAGCGCCTGCGTCTGGAGCCGGGACGCGGACCGCCCGGTGCGGGTCGCGCGGCAGCTCGACGCCGGCCTGATCTCGGTCAACAGCTGGGCGAACCTGACCATCGAGTTCGAGGAGGGGGGATTCAAGTCCAGTGGCGTGGGCCGGCTCGGCGGCCTGGCATCGGCGGAGGACTTCCTGGAGTACAAGCAGATCACGCAGGACTACGCGCCCCGGCCCCACTGAGGAACGCTTCGGCAAAGCACGACGCGTCCGGGAGGGGCCTACGGACCGACAGTCCGACGAACCGACGGCAGGCCCGTGCGCCTTCCCCTCGTGGACCGCGTGGCCCGGCGCGTCGCCCGCCGGAGCCCTCCTTGACCCTTGCTGTTATTACATATAGCGCCTAGGCTCACAGAGCCCTGACGGCGCCCGGAACGGGGTCTTCGACCCTAGAGTCCGAGGCGGTCGGCTCCACCCGCGAGCATGCGCTGTCGATCGCCGCAGGACGCCTCTCATCCGTGCGGCACGCTGGAACCCACCCCTGGCAGGAGGCCACAGATGGCCAAGCAGCGCACCCTTCTGACCTTCGAGGTCGACGGACACAGCATCACGGCGCTCGCCGCCGGGCCCGCCGAGCCCACCGGCAAACCGCTGATCGCCGCTCTCCACGGCGGTACGTACACGGCCCGGTACTTCGACGTCGCGGGCGCCGCCGAGGGGTCCTTCCTGGATGTCGCCGTCGCTCACGGCTATCCGGTGGTGGCCTTCGACCGCCCCGGCTACGGCGGCAGCACCGCGCTGGAGCCGGACCGCAACACCTTCAGCCGGCACGTGGAACTCCTCAACGGTGCCCTCGCGCAGGCCGTCGAAAGCCTCGGCGCGGACGGCGTGTTCCTCGTCGGCCACTCGATCGGCGGCATGATCGCCCTCATGATCGCCGCGTCCGAGCCTGACGTACCCCTCATCGGCGTCTCGGCGACCGGTATGGGGGCCGTCATCCCGAGCGGAGGGGCGGCCGAGGCCCTCGGGTCCCTGCCGGCGGACGCGACCGTGGACCTGCCCTACGAGGAGCGGGACAAGGTGATGTTCGGCCCCGCCCACACCTTCCGGGCGGAGGGGGTGCGGCAGGCCCACGACTCGTACGCACCGGTTCCCGTAAGGGAGTTGGTCCAGGCGCCGCGTTGGCCGAGGGAGCACCTGCCCACGCTTGCGCCCAAGGTCCGCGTCCCCGTGCACAACGCGCTCGCCGAGTTCGACGCACTGTGGAGCAGCGGCGCGGAGAACGTCGCCGGGTTCGCCGCCCTCTTCACCGGGGCGCCGTTCGTGGACGCGAGCGTCGCGCGCGGAACGGGCCACTGCATCGATCACCACACGCTCGGTTTCGCCACCCACCTGCGGCAGCTCGCGTTCGCCGAGGAGTGCGCGCACTGGGCCGCGCAGCAGAAGGCCGGGAACGAGAACTGATGCCTTCCGTCGACAGCATGAATCTCCCGCGGCACGTGCAGGTACTCGTCGCCGGCGGTGGCCCCGTCGGCCTGGCCGCCGCCGTCGAGCTGTGCCGCCGGGGCGTCGACTGCCTGGTCGTCGAGCCGCGTGCCACGGTGTCCCGAGCAAGGCCGCGCTGCAAGACCCTCAACGTGCGCACGATGGAGCACCTGCGTCGGTGGGGCCTGGCGGAGCGGCTGCGCGAGCGTGCCCCGCTGCCCGCCTCCTGGTCCCAGGACGTGGTCTTCTGCACCTCGCTGACGGGCCGGGAGCTGTCCCGCTTCACGGGTGTCCTGGGGCTCGTCCCGGAGGGCGACCGCTTCGCGGAGATCGGCCAGCAGGCGCCGCAGTACGTCCTGGAGGAGGTGCTGCGCGAGACTGTGGAGGAGCTGGCACCGGGACGACTCGCCGTCGGCCGGAGAGTCGTCGGTGTGCGCCAGGACGACGATCTGGTGACCGTGACCGTCGAGGACGTCGCCGGTGTGCGCGCTGTCGTCACCGCGGACTACGTCATCGGCTGCGACGGTCCGCGCAGCGTCGTGCGGGAGGATATCGGCGCGCGCTACGTGGGCGGTGAGGCCCTGCGCCCGAACTTCGGCATGGTCTTCAGGAGCGCCGACCTCGGGAAGCACGTGGCGCACGGACCGGCGGTGCAGTACTGGGTCGTCAACGCGGCGGCTCCGGCACTGGTCGGGCCGCTGGACCGGAAGGACACCTGGTGGGCGATCGCCTTCGGCGTCGGCCGGGCGGCCGGGGAACGCGAGGCGCGGCAGATCATCGACGCCGTGGCGGGCAGGCCGGTGGAGGCCACCGTGCTGTCAACCGACCCGTGGACCGCGCGCATGCAGATCGTCGACCGCATGCGTCACCGGCGGGTCTTCCTCGCCGGTGACGCCGCGCACCTCAACCCTCCGTTCGGCGGTCATGGCCTCAACACGGGCATCGGAGACGCGGTCGACCTGGGCTGGAAGCTCGCGGCCGTGCTTGGCGGCTGGGGCGGGGCGGGCATGCTGGACAGCTACGAGCGGGAGCGCCGCCCGGTCCAGGAGCGCGTGATCCGCGAGGCGACCGCCAACATGCGGGTGCTCTCCACCGAGTTGCTCGCCGAAAACCTCGACGCGGGCGACGAGGCCGGCGTGCGGGCCCGGAGGGCCGCCGGCGCACGGATCCAGGCGACCAAGGAGGCGGAGTTCCACTCCCTCGACCTGGTCCTCGGCCTCCGTATCGCCGCCTCGCCGATCCTCCCCGAGGAACACGACGGGGATGAGGGCTGCGCGTGGACCGGAGCCCGGCTGCCCCACCGGTTCCTGGAGGACGGCCGTTCCCTGTACGACCTGCTCGGTGAGGGCCTGACGCTGCTGACCCTCGGGCAGGACGTGCCGGTGACGGCCTTCGAGGAGGCCGCGCACGTGCGCGGCGTCCCGCTCACCGTGCTCCGTCTGCCGGAGTCGCCGACCGGACGAGCCGGCCTGCTGGGCGGCGCCCGGCTCGCTCTGGTCCGTCCGGACCAGGTGGTGGCCTGGCTCGGCGACGAGACTCCCGAGGACCCCCTCGCGCTCGTCGACATCCTGACCGGCGGCGTACGCCGCGGCGAGAGGGCGGCAGCCCGCACCTCCTGAGCCTCCGCACACCCTGCCGAGGAAAACCACCGCATCTTTTCGTCGACACGGGGACCTCACGGCCCCGTCGACCGGCGCGTGCGCGCGCCGACCACCAGACCCCGCCCCGGCCGCGCCCTGTCCGAGGTATCTGCCTCGCGGCCGGGGCGGACCCCTCCCCAGGGGAACAGCGGGAGCGCCGGCCTGTGCCCTCGGCAGCCCCGCCGACTTCGGCGTCCGGCGCCGAGCAGCGGCCGGCGCGGTCGGACGGCGGTGCCGCGCGGTTACCCTCCCGCATCGCCTCGTGCGCGGCGCCCCCTGCACGGGGACGACCACGCGTATCCCTCCGGCCCCTCCCGCACGCCGGCCCGGGGTACGGCACCTCTCTCCCCCACCAGGGACACGCCCTGTTGAGCACCTCCTCCCGAAAGGAAGACAGCACGTATGAGCGCTGACCAGTGGACCAGACGGCAGGTCCTGAACTCCGCGGCGGCCACGGCCGCACTCGCCGGCGCGTCCACGGTGATGGCGCCCGGCGTCGCCCAGGCGCACGGCGGCCGTCCCGACCCACAGCGGCGGCTGCGGATCATCGCGATCGAGGAGGCCATCATCCTGCCGGGGCTCATCACCCAGGGCACGGCGCTGAACGGCGCGATCCCCTTCAAGCCCGAGGTCACCGCCGAGTGGTTCAAGCGGCTGCCGGACGTCACTCAGTACCGGCTCGCCGACATGGACGCCAACGGCGTGGCGATGCAGGTCCTCTCCCTCACTCCGCCCGGAGTGCAGATGCAGCCGGACGCGGCCATCGCCGTACGGGACGCGCAGGTCGCCAACGACGCCCTGGCCTCCGTCATCGACGCTCACCCCACCCGGTTCGGCGGCCTGGCCGCGCTGCCCCTCCAGGACCCGCAGGCGGCCGTGCGCGAGGCCCGGCGCGCCATGGGCGACCTGAGGATGGCCGGGTTCCTGGTCAACGGCCACACCAATGGCCACTACCTCGACGAACCGCAGTTCCGTCCGGTGTGGGCCGCGCTGGAGGAACTGGGAGCCGCGCTCTACCTCCACCCCACCCCGGCGCCGGCCGGGGAGTGGGGACTGCTGAAAGACCGCCCCGAGCTGGTCGGCCCCCTCTACAGCTGGGCGGCGGAGACCGGCGGGCACGCACTGCGCGTCATCCTCGGCGGCGTGTTCGACGACTTCCCGGGGGCGAGGCTCATCGTGGGCCACATGGGCGAGTTCCTGCCGTACCACGCTCCCCGTCTCGACGTGCAGATCGAGAACATCAACACCAGGGTGCCGCTGAAGAAGAAGCCCTCCGAGTACCTCAGGCAGAACGTCGCCATCACCACCTCGGGCGTGATGGACGACACCATGCTCCAGGCCGCCATCAGGTCGGTGGGCGTGGACAACGTGCTGTTCGCCATCGACTACCCCTTCGAGAAGAGCGAGCAGGCCGTCGGATTCCTGCGCGGAGCAAGCCTCTCCCCCCTCGACCGTCGGAAGATCGCCGGCGGCAACGCCGAGCGCATCCTGAAGCTCTGATCGTCCTCACGTCGCGCCGCCCCCGCGCCCCGTACCGTGTACCGCGGTGCGGGGCGCAGCCGGCGCCGCCCGCGTGCTCCGCCCTTGTCATGCACGCAGCCCACCTCCAGAGGCATAGCTATAGTTGGTCTCCACCACCGGACGGCCGAAACGAGGAACACACCGTGGCGACACCCCGGGGGGCGGTCCAGCCCATCACGTCGCGGTCCGTGGTGGAGCAGGCCACCGACGAGTTGCGGCGCTCGATCCTGGCCGGCCATCTGGCCCCCGGCACGGAGTACTCGCTGCGTGAGCTGGCGGGGATGCTCGACATCAGCTTCATCCCCATCCGCGAGGCGTTGCGGAGCCTGGAGAGCGAAGGACTCGTCATCATGCGCCCCGGTCGCAGCGCCGTCATCGCACCGCTGGATCTCGACGACCTGCGGGGCATCTACCGTCTGCGGCGCGCCCTGGAGCCGGATATCGCACGGCGTTCGTGCACCCTGCTGACGGACCCGGAGCTGGACCGGTTGGAGTCGCACGCAGCCGACTTCGGTGCCCGGGAGCACGGCATGGCCGACATCTACGACGATCACCACGCCTTCCACCTCGCCCTCCTGGCACCAGCCGCGACCACCTGGGACATCCGGGTGCTGACCACCCTGTGGCGGGCGGCGGAGCGCTACATCCGCATCGGCTTCGGCCGGCTCGATCCGGACCCCTCCGAGCACGAGCGGCGGGGCAGGGCCCACGCCGATCTCGTGGAGGCGTTCCGCACCCGCGATCCGGCCACGGTCGGGGCCGCGGTCGAGAAGCACCTGGCCCGCAACGAGAAGATCGCCTTCTCGGCCCTGTCCTGAGCACGACCGCCCCCGACGGGGGGGGGGGGGGGGGTTTTGGGGTGGGGGGGGGGGGGGGGGGGGGGGGGGTGGGGGGGGGGGTGGGGGGGGGGGGGAGGGGGGGGAGGGGGGGGGGGGGGGGGAGGGGGGT